>JADGQP010000144.1 GCA_017881705.1 Christensenellaceae bacterium | reverse complement strand
CAGTCGGCACAGGATGCGCAAAAACGCGGATTGCCAAGAAAAATCTGCTTCGTATCCACGCCCTTTGGCACAATGACGCTGGTGCAGCGCGGTGAAGCCTTAAGCGAGCTTCGCCTGGAAGGCGGCGCCCGGGAGGACGAAACCATAACCGATACGCCGCTTTTACAACAAGCCGCGGCGCAGCTGCGGGAGTATTTTGCGGGCACACGCAAGGCGTTTGAACTGCCCCTGGCGCCGCTGGGCACGCCGTTTATGGCGAAAGCGTGGGAAACGTTGGCCCAAAGTGTGCCCTACGGAAGCACCGTATCCTATGGTGAACTGGCGAAACGTTCAGGCTATGCGCGCGCAGGGCGCGCCGTAGGCCTGGCCAACCACCGCAACCCACTACCGATTTTCATCCCCTGCCACCGTGTGATCGGAAGCGATGGGAAACTGGTGGGTTACGGCGGCGGGTTGGAACTCAAGCAAGCCCTGCTGACATTGGAAAACGGGAAAACCACAACGCGGCAATCATGACCGCATGCCCTGAGAAACGGGCTGGAAGGACGCTGTATGGTAATCCGTAAAACTAAAATTGTATGCACGTTGGGACCCGCGACTGAAAGCGATGCCGTGCTCCGCGAACTGATGCTTTCCGGTATGGCTGTCGCCAGGCTGAATTTTTCCCACGGTACGCATGAAACGCACGGCCGCACCATCGCGCGCGTGAAACGGCTGAGGGAAGAACTGGGTCTGCCCGTGGCTATCATGCTGGACACCAAAGGGCCGGAAATTCGTATAGGCAAATTTACCAAAGGCAAAGTGGAACTGAAAAAGGGACAAACCTTCACGCTGTGCACCGACGATGTGGCCGGTGACGAGAAACAGGTTTTCATTACCTATAAGGAACTTCCGCACGACGTAGCGGTAGACTCCGTGATCCTCCTGGACGACGGGCTGATATCCCTTACGGTAAAATCATTATCCGACACGCGCATTGTCTGCCGCGTGGAAAACGGCGGCGAAATCAGCGACCATAAGGGTGTGAACGTTCCGGGCGCGCAGCTGTCCATGCCGTTTTTAAGCGAGCAGGACAAGATCGATATCTTTTTCGGCATCGATCACGACGTGGATTTCATCGCCGCATCCTTTACACGCTGTGCGGAAGATGTTCTGGAGATTCGCAAGCTGTTTAGCCGCAAAGGCGGACGCGACATCAGCATTATCGCGAAAATCGAGAACCATCAGGGTGTGGCGAACATTGATGAGATTCTGCGGGTCAGCGACGGCGTCATGGTGGCGCGGGGCGACCTGGGTGTGGAGATTCCGCTGGAGGAAGTGCCCGTAATCCAGAAAATGCTGATTCGCAAAGCCTATTCCATGGGGCGGCAGGTCATCACCGCAACGCAGATGCTTGAAAGCATGATGGTCAATCCCCGCCCCACGCGTGCCGAGGCGACCGATGTGGCCAACGCGATCTACGACGGAACCAGCGCCATTATGCTTTCCGGTGAAACCGCGGCGGGGCTGTATCCTATCGAAGCGCTTCGCACCATGGCGCGTATCGCGTCCCGAGCCGAAGCGGACATCAATTACATCAAACGCTTTAAGGAGCGTGAAAACGACGCGGCGCCGGATGTGACCAACGCCATCAGTCACGCAACCGTCACCAGCGCGCATGATCTGGGCGCAGCGGCGATCATCACGGTTACTAAAAGCGGACGCACCGCGCGGATGATCTCCAAATTTCGCCCTAACTGCCCGATTATCTGCTGTACGATGGACGAAAGCATACGCCGTAAACTGAACCTGAGTTGGGGCGTTACACCGCTGACCATCGACGAGGCGCATAATACCGACGAACTGTTTGAAAACGCGGTGCTTGCTGGCGAAAAGGCGGGGCTTCTGCACAATGGCGAGCTGGTAGTCATGACGGCCGGCGTACCGCTGAGCATCAGCGGTACCACCAATATGCTGAAGGTCCATGTGGTTGGGCACATTCTGGTCACGGGCCGCAGCGTCGACCGAAAAAGCGTGCGGGCACGCCTGTGCGTGGCTAAGGACGAGGCGGACGCCGAAAGCAACTTTGTCGACGGCGATATACTGGTGATTCATCAAACGACCAACCGCCTGCTGCCGCTGGTGCGCAAAGCGGGCGGCCTGGTGCTGGAGGATGAGGATCCCAACGGTCACGGAGCCATCGCCGGTATGAGCCTGGACATTCCTGTGATTATTGGCGCGGAAAACGCCACACAAATATTGAAAAGCGGAGCCGTTGTTATGCTGGATGCCGAACGCGGCGTGGTTACCTGCGATACCTGCGCTGAATCTGTCGAACAGCAATAGTTATGTCAGCGTGGGCAAACGGTTCACCGTAAAAGGAGCAACGGATATGAAATTCACAAACGGATACTGGGTGCTCAAGCCGGAATACGAATTCGGTTTTGCGACGGAGTATTACCGCTCGCAGATTACCGAGGATCGGCTGGAGGTGCTGTGCCCCAGCATGTCCATACGCGAACGCGGAGATATGCTTACCGGCCCCTTGCTGACTGTTGCGTTCAGTGCACCGCTTCAAAATGTGCTACGCGTAAATATCCGGCACTTTGACGGAGCCGTGGAACGCGGCCCGTATTACGAGCTTGCGCAGGAGCCGGTTCAGCCTGTGTTTGAGGAAAACGAGCGAACTATATCCATCCAAAGCGGCAAGCTGAAAGCGACGATCAGCAAGGCACAATCCGGCTGGAAAGTGGCTTACTCCGCCGAGGGCAGAATGCTTACCGAGTCCGGCTACCGCGGCATGGCGCGTGCCCTGCATAAAGCGACCGGCCAAAGCTATATGATCGATTCGCTCTACCTGGACGTGGGGGAGCGGGTTTACGGCTTTGGAGAGCGCTTTACCCCGTATGTGAAAAACGGGCAGGTAGTGGAATGCTGGAATGAGGACGGCGGTACCGCCAGCGAGATCGCCTATAAAACCGTGCCTTTTTATATGACCAACCGCGGTTACGGCGTGTTTGTGGAAACCCCGGGGGACGTGAGCTTTGAAGTCGCCAGCGAAAAAGTGGAGCGAGTACAGTTCAGCCACCCAGGCGAAAGCATGACCTACGATATTATTTACGGCGAGACACCCAAGGATATTCTGGAACGTTACACGGCACTCACAGGTCGGCCGGCGCTGCCCCCTGCGTGGAGCTTCGGGCTGTGGCTCACCACCAGTTTCACCACCAGCTACGACGAGCAAACGGTAACCAAGCTGATCGACGGCATGGCGAAATACGATATTCCGCTGAATGTGTTCCACTTCGACTGTTACTGGATGAAGGGCTACAACTGGTGCGATTTCGCCTGGGATTCCGATACCTTCCCCGACCCCGAGGGGATGCTAACGCGACTGAAAAGCAGAGGCTTGCATATCTGTGTGTGGATTAACCCCTATATCGCACAGGCAAGCCCATTATTCGACCAGGGAAAGCAAAACAGCTACCTGATCCAAAAAGATAACGGAGACGTGTGGCAGACGGACATGTGGCAGCCCGGCATGGGCGTGCTGGACGTGACCAACCCGCAGGCAAAAGCCTGGTTCTGCGGCTATCTCAAGCGGTTGCTGGATATGGGCGTAGATTGCTTTAAAACCGACTTTGGCGAACGCATTCCGGTGCGCGGCATAAAGTACAGCGACGGCGGCGACCCCGTAAGAATGCACAATTATTATACCTACCTGTATAACCAGATGGTGTTCGAGCTGCTGGAGCGCGAGCGCGGCCAGGGCGAGGCGATGCTGTTCGCGCGCAGCGCCACGGCGGGCGGGCAGAAATTCCCCGTTCATTGGGGCGGGGACAACAGCGCCTGTTACGTCAGCATGGCGGAAACTCTGCGCGCCGGGCTCAGCCTGGGGCAATCCGGTTTCGGGTTCTGGAGCCATGATATCTCCGGCTTTGAAAAAACCGCGCCCGCGGATGTGTACAAGCGCTGGTGCGCTTTCGGTATGCTCTCCTCCCATAGCCGTCTGCACGGTTCGAGCAGTTACCGGGTACCGTGGCTGTTCGGCGAGGAAAGCTGCGCCGTGCTTAAAGAATTTGTGAACCTGAAATGCCGCCTGATGCCGTATCTTTTCGGAGCGGCGGTGGAGGCGCACGAGCATGGCGTGCCGATGTTACGCGCGATGATGCTTGAATTCCCGGGGGATATCGCCGCGGAGCCCTGCGACACGCAGTATATGCTGGGCGATCGTCTGCTGGTGGCGCCTGTGTTCCACGCGGACGGCCACGTGGATTATTACCTGCCCGAGGGGCGCTGGACGAGCCTGCTGACCGGCAAGGTCGTTACCGGCGGCCGCTGGGTACGCGAAACGCATGATTTTCATAGCCTGCCCCTGATGGTGCGGGAGAATACCGTGCTGCCGATGGGAGAATGCGAGACTCACGCCGATTACGATTACGCTTCCGGCGTGACTCTCCACGTATACGAGCCCGCAGACGGCACGCTCACCCTGACGATTCCGGATACGAAGGGTATGCCGGACGCGCACTATACCCTGACCGTCCGCGGGGATACGGTACACGTGGATACCGACACGCAAAAGCCCTATCACATCGTGCTCTACCGTAACGGAAAGACCGCAGCGCTTTGCTGATACCGACGGGGGGAACAGAATAATGGATCACCGCATACATGCCGTTACCATTAACGAGGAGATCGCGCTGCTCAACGACCATGATGAGTCTACCTGTTACCTGGTAACGGGCGAGCGGCGCGCGCTGCTAATTGATACGGCAAACGGCTGGGTGGATATGAAGGCGCTGTGCGAGGAACTGACAAGCCTGCCGGTAACCGTGGTGAACACCCATGGCCACGGCGACCATGTTTACGGCAACGTTTTTTTCGGCGAGGCGCACCTGCATCCCGCTGATTTCGCGCTGCACGATCAACAGTTTGCCGACCCCATCGTTCACGGGCTGATGGAATCCGAAGGACTTCGCCCCGCGAAGCTAACCGGGCTGGCGATCGGTGAAACGTTTGATCTGGGCGGCGGACATACACTGGAAACGGTGCCTCTGGCAGGGCACACGGCGGGTTCGGTGGGGCTTTTGGACCGTAAGCACCGCATTCTTTTTTCCGGTGACGGGGTGATACCGCACCTTTGGATGCAGCTGAAAGAATCCCTGCCGATCGAAACGCTTCGCAATACGTTGGTCACGCTCAAACAAGAGCACGGCGACGAGTTCGATTGGCTGCTGACCGGCCATGGCCGTGGGCTGGAAAGCGCGGATATCGTGGATAATCTGATTACGGGGTGCGAACAACTGCTGATGAACGACCATGAAGGCGAACGCTCATACCATTGGTTCGGCGGCGATTGCATGATCCATCCGATCGACGAGGATGAAAACCATGGCATCGTCTATGACGACGCCAGACTTGAGGACTTGCTATGAAACCTGCGAACGTATACCTGTACGGCCAGATATTGATGACAACAAGCCTTCAACTGCAAGACGGCATGCCCGCGCGCGACGGTTACGGCGAGTTGAAAGCGCGTTACCGCCTCATCGGCGGAGAAACGGGCATATGCGCCGCGGTGCTCGACTCGCTGGGTATCAGCGTACGCATGGAAGGAACGTGGATGGGCCGCGGCACCCGCGACGGGGTATTTGGTTATTTTAAGGATAAAAAGGTTGACCTGAGCTTGGTCACGGTGGACGATACCTTCGATGGGCTGGAAGATTTTGTGCTTATTGATGGGGACACGCGCACGTGCCTGGGAATGTTTGGCGCGTTTCAGGGGCCGGAAGGCTACCGTTGGAACCGCCCGACGCCCGATAGCCTGTTTGGCTGCAAAGTCGCGGGGATCGATCCGTTCTTTGGCTCCGCAAGCGAAGACGTCGCGGGTCTGTGCGTCGCCGCTGGCATGCCATATGTGACCATCGACTGTATGCCGGATTCCTATTTAGCGGTTCACGCCGCCATCAACGCCATCAGCGGGGAATACCTGCGCTGGCAGTTTCCAAACGAACCCCGCGAGAGCGTGCTGGAACGCTATACGAAAAACTGCGACGGACTTACCATCTTTACTTCAGGCGGAGGCGAACTGCTTTACGCCAGAAAAAACACGCCCATCCGACGCTTTTCGGCTTACCGCGTGAAGCCGGAGAGCACGCTGGGCGCGGGGGATACGTTTAAGGCGGGCTGCGTTTATGCGCTGTTTCAAAACATGGATGACGACGAAACCGTGGCTTTCGCCTCGGCCTGCGCGGCTGCGGCGATCATGAAATTCCCGATTCCGCTCCATCCGCCCACGCTGGAGCGTATCGCCGCCGTGCGGGGTAAGTAGGTGAATCGGCTGGGGCGTTTTTACTTGGTTTTTAACGTAATCAGGTGGATCTGCGCGGGCGCGAAGATGCGCGCGGGGAAATACCGTGTACCTACGCCGTTGCTCACCAATATATCCGCGCGGCTTTCCGAGCGCCAGCCCGTCAGGTACCGCGTGCCAAGGTCGGGCACCAGCCGCGCGATCAGCGGCGCGCCCAGGAAGGTGATTTGCCCGCCCAGCGTATGCCCGAACAGCGCAAGGTCGAACCAATGGTTATCGCCGTCGGAGCCTGTGGCCTTGAGAGCGGTTGAAAGCAGATCCGGGTTGTTACCCAGCAAAATCACAAAATCGCTTTGCTTCACCTGCGAAGCAACGGCTTCCATATCGGGCTGACCGTTGAGCAGATCGTCCACGCCCGCCAGGCACAGCGTCGTCTGCCCTAGCCGCACCTGTGCCACGCTGTTGACCAGCGGTGTAACCCCCGCGGCGGTCATGGCTTTTACCAGCAGTGGCAGGTTGGTTTCCGGTTTGGTACGGTCGGTTTCTCCCAGCACGCCGTACACGCCCAGCCGCGCATGGATGCCGGACAGGCTGCTGAAAAAACCGATGGCGCCTTCGCTGCTTTCAGCGTAATCGCCGCCCAGCAGCACTAAATCCGCGCTGAGCCCGTTAATATCGTTCACCAGACTATCCACACGGCTTTGCGAATACCGGGAACCTTCCAGAATATCGGTCACATAAACGATTTTTATGTTTTTAAGCGCCAACGGAAGATCGGTAACGGCCAGGTCGGTTTGCACGACATTCAGGTGAAACCCCTCGTAAAAAGGATAAACCACCAGCGCAACGATCAACAAAACCAGCAGGATCTGGGAAAGACGCGGCCTGCGATGCTGCGGCTTACGGTATTTAAACTCATATCGGGCCAGTCGAACCCCCTCCAATCCTGCGGGGGCAGGCTGATGCCCCATAACCTTATTGTACACGCAAGCAATTAAGCATTCAAGGGGGAAAACTACCGTATGGAAGAGCGAAACGGGTTTGTACCCATCGGCGCCACCACCT
>JADGQP010000014.1 GCA_017881705.1 Christensenellaceae bacterium | reverse complement strand
CTTGCGGGCTATGAAGCCGACACGCTGCAAAAAAGCGGCGAGGTGCTGCTGCGCTATTACGGCGAACACATGACCTTCCCGGGCTACCGCGCCGTGTATATCGAAAGCCAGGACGACGAAACGGCGACACCCGAAACCCTGATGCCCGACCTGAAAGAGGGCGAACCGGCGACCGTTCTCAAAGTAACGACAGAGCAGCACTTTACCCAGCCGCCCGCGCGCTTTACCGAGGCGTCGCTGGTCAAAACACTGGAAGAAAAAGGCATCGGCCGACCCAGTACCTATGCGCCGACCATTACCACCATCATCAGCCGCGGGTATGTTTCCCGCGAAAAAAAGCGCCTGTATCCGACGGAACTGGGCAAAATGGTAACGGCCATGATGCTGGAATATTTCGCACCCATCGTGGATACCGAGTTCACCGCATCGCTGGAAACAAAACTGGATGAGGTGGAAGAAGGTAAGGTGCAATGGCGAACCATCCTGCGGGATTTTTACCCACCCTTTGAAAAAATGCTGGACATGGCGGAAAGCTCCATTGAAAAGGTAGAAGTGAAGGACGAGGTAAGCGACGTACAATGCGATAAGTGCGGCGCCATGATGGTCTATAAAATGGGCCGTTTCGGGAAATTTCTGGCGTGCCCCAATTTTCCCACCTGCCGCAACACCAAGCCGATTGTGCATTACATCGACGCGCTCTGCCCCAAGTGCGGGGCAAAACTGATGGAGAAAACCAGCCGGAAAAACCGCAAGTTTTATGGCTGCGAGCGTTACCCCGAATGCGATTTTGTCAGCTGGGAGATGCCGGTACAGGAGAAATGTCCGCAATGCGGCGGCTATATGATCGAAAAACGCAACAAAAAGGGTGAACGCGTGCACCTGTGTGCCAACGAGAAATGCCGCTACAAGGTGACGCTGAAGGAAAAAGAGGCACACGACGAATGAACGCAACGGTCGTAGGCGGCGGCCTGGCGGGTTGTGAAGCCGCCTGGCAGCTGGCCAAACGGGGCGTGAGCGTGACGCTTTACGAAATGAAGCCGTACAAAAAGACGCCCGCCCAAAGCCTGAACACGATGGCGGAGCTGGTGTGCAGCAACAGCCTGCGTTCCGATCGCCTTACCAACGCCGTAGGGCTGCTGAAAGAAGAGATGCGAAGGCTCGATTCGCTGATTCTGCGCGTGGCCGACCAGACCCGCGTACCCGCAGGCGGCGCGCTGGCGGTGGATCGGGAAGGTTTTTCCAGCGGTGTGGACGCGCTGCTGCGCAGCTTGCCAAACCTTACGGTTGTACAGGAGGAAGTTACGGAGATTCCGCCCGGCAATACGATTGTCGCTACGGGCCCGCTCACCAGCGAAGCGCTCAGCAACGCCATCGCAAAAATCGAAGGACTCTCCACCTTGTTTTTTTACGACGCGGCGGCGCCCATCGTTCTTGCGGAGTCGCTGGACAGGAGCAAGATTTTTCGCATGTCGCGCTATGGCCGCGGGGAGGATTACCTCAACTGCCCTATGGACGAAACGGAGTATCTTGCGTTCACACACGCGCTGCAAACCGCCGAAACCGTACCCGTGAAAGGGTTTGAGGAGTCGGCTGTGTTCGAGGGCTGCATGCCCGTGGAAAGCATGGCCAAGCGTGGAGACATGGCCATTGCCTTTGGGCCGTTAAAACCCGTGGGGCTTACCGACCCGCGCACGGGGAAACCGCCTTTCGCGGCGGTACAGCTCAGACGCGACAATTTTGCGGACACGCTGTATAATATTGTAGGGTTTCAGACGCGGCTGACCTTTCCGGAACAGCGTCGCGTTTTCCGGATGATCCCGGGGCTGGAACAGGCCGAGTTTGCCCGCCTTGGCGTGATGCACCGCAATACTTTCTTAAACAGCCCGGGCTTTTTGGATGATACGTTCCGCGTCCTTTCCCGCCCCGAACTGTATTTTGCGGGTCAAATCACGGGGGTGGAGGGGTACGTGGAAAGCGCGGCCAGCGGGCTCGTCGCGGGGGTGAGCATGGCATATCGCCTGAGGGGCGAGGAACCGCCGCGCTTTTCCGGCCGCACGGCATTGGGCGCGATGGGCCGGTACGTATCCTCGCAAAACCGTCATTTTCAGCCGATGAACTGTGCTTTCGGCCTGATCGACCCTTACGGGTACGAAAAGGGCGAAAAGAAAATCCGCAACAAGCAGCAACGTTATGAGTGCATTTCTGAACGGGCTTTGGCGGAGATCGACACTCTGTGCCGACAAATGGAACCGTAAGCGAGGCACGGACGAAAAGGTTGGGTTATCCTTACCAATGTGGGAGGTCTACGAATGAAGAAACTGGTTACCGTTCTACTGGCGATTCTTTTAGCGATGGGTATGCTGCCGACCGCGTCCCTGGCCGTTAACAAGCAGATGAGAGACGGCGTGCCTGTTTGGACGGAAGATACCGTGAAACAATACGCGCTTGATTATATCAAAGGCACCGATATGGCGCGGCTGTTCGGATATTACGATTTGCAGATCAGGCGTTATATGCCCATGGACACCTTTGGCGGTATGCTGAATGAAATCGCGTGGATGACTGGCGCGTTCAAGGGTTTCGGCACCTATACCTCTTTTGAGGAAAGCGAGCAGAAAACCAAAACGCACGTGCTGCACCTGTGTATGGAAAAACAGGATCTGGATCTGTATTTTACCCATAAAAACAAAGAAGACGACTGGGAAGTCATGGCTGTTGAGTTTGTGCCTTCCGAAAAACAGGAGATTGTCGTTGACGAGAGCGCAAACGTTGCCACAGCCACGGACACGAGCGCGAAGAAGTATACGGAAACTAGCGTTCAGGTAGGGGAAGCGCCTTATCTGCTAAGCGGCATCCTCACGCTTCCCGAGGGCGCCAGCGCCGCTAACCCGGTGCCCGGCGTGGTGCTGGTGCAAGGTTCCGGCCCCAGTGATATGGATGAAAGCATCGGACAGACCAAACTGTTTAAGGACATAGCGGAACTTTTCGCCGCCAAGGGGATTGCCACCCTGCGTTACGACAAGCGCACCTATACCTACGGATCGACCATGTCCGCGGAAGAGATACAGAACATAACCGTCGAGGAAGAAACCATCCAGGACGCGATATCCGCCGGTAAACTGCTGGCGGCTAACGAATGTGTGGATCCCGCGCGCGTGGTGCTTCTGGGGCACAGCATGGGCGCCATGCTTGCACCCAGGATCGTTTCGGAATCCAAAGGCGTTTTTCACGCGATGATTCTGGTAGCCGGATCACCCAAGAGCCTGCTGGATATTATGATTTCCCAAAACGATGACTTGCTTGCCAAAATGGAAGGCGATACGCTGGCTGCCGCCAAGGCACAGGTGGACGCGTTCAAAGCGCAGGTGAAAGCGCTCAAGAAGGTCAGCAACGCCGAGGACGCGAAGAAGATGATCATCGCCGGCGCGACGCGCATCGGCGCATCGGTCGGCGTGAAGATCGTGCAGGAGACGCGCCACGCCAAGGGTCTCGCCCCCAGGAGCTCCGCTCCGTCGACCGCCAAGGCGAGCGGCGGCTACTAACTCGAATCGACGAACATGGCCGACCTACGAAGCTTCGTGTTCCT
>JADGQP010000143.1 GCA_017881705.1 Christensenellaceae bacterium | reverse complement strand
GGAGCGGGACCCCGAAAGGCCAACAAGCCCGGTAGGCGGTCATCGGTGCGCCGGATACAGCGCGGGAGAGCCCAATGGGTTCTCCGTAAGGGTTCGGCCGCGAGGCCGTACCGTATGGAAGTGGTACCGCGTTTCATCGCCTTCCTCCAGTAGTTGGAGGCGGGCGGTTTTTTTATCGGCGGCGATCATAAGGAGGGGGTTCTCATGCTTCCTGGCGGCGTAACGTACGCGGAGCGGTTCAACGGCATCAGCGGCAGCGCGATTCGCGCTATCTTCAAGGTTCTTAACCGTCCCGGAATCATCAGCTTCGCGGGGGGCAACCCCAGCGGCGACGCGCTGCCCGACGAGGTTTGCGCCGAGCTCGCGCGCGACGCGCTGCTGGCGGACGGCAAACGCATTTTACAATACGGCGCGACCGAGGGCTACCCGCCCTTTACCGAAAGCCTGACGGCCTACCTGCAAAAGGGGTATCGTTTCCCTGTGGAAAAGCAAAACGTACTGCCCATTTCCGGCAGCACCCAGGGCGTCGACCTGCTGTGCAAGGCATTCACCAACCCGGGCGACACGGCGCTGGTGGAAAGCCCCACCTTCCTTGGCAACATGCAGACGCTGCGCGTTTACCAGCAAAAGCTGGTGGCCGTGGAAAGCGACGAGCAGGGCGTAAAGTTGGATCAGCTGGAAAACGCCGTGAAGCAGCATCACCCGAAGCTCTTTTACGTGATCCCTACCTTCCAGAACCCCACCGGCCGCACGCTGGCCGCCGAACGCCGCGAGCCCATTGCGAAGATGGCGGAAGAATACGGCTTTCTCGTCGTGGAGGACGATCCTTACCGCGATTTGCGCTATTCGGGTTCTCCCCTGCCCCCCATCAAGGAATACGACCGGAGCGAGCACGTGGTGTACATGGGCAGCTTCTCCAAAATCATCAGTCCGGGTCTGCGCGTGGGCTTCATGATCGCCAACGAGGACATAATCGCTAAATGTGCCATTGCCAAACAGGGCACCGACCTGCACACCGCTAACCTGTCCCAGGCGATTGTGGATCTGTACCTGCGGCGTAACCTGCTGGCTCCGCACATTGCGCAGGTATTGCCCAGTTATCGGGACAAGCTCAACGCCATGCTGTCCGAGCTGGAAACCTTCCCCAAGGGCACACGTTATACGCGCCCGGAGGGCGGGCTGTTCATCTTCGTGACCATGCCGGAAGGTTTCGACGCGGGCGCCGTTTTCCAGGAAGCCGTAGATCGCGGCGTGGCGTACGTGGCGGGTACCAGCTTCTACCCCGAAGGCGGGCACTTAAACACTCTGCGGCTCAATTTTTCCAACAGCACGCTTGCGCAGATTCACGAGGGAATGGGCCTTCTGCGCGAGTTGTTTGCCTCCAAACTGCAATAAGGAGCGAACCCCATGCATATACTGGACGAACTGAAAGAGCGCGGTTTTATCGCGCAGGTTACCTTCGAGGAAGATCTGTACAAGGCCATGGAAAAAGAGCCCATGACCTTCTACCTGGGCGTGGACCCGACGGCGGACAGCCTGCACGTTGGCCACTTTATTCCTATTATGATGTCCGCGCATCTGCAGCGGGCGGGGCACAAGCCCATTATCCTGTGCGGCGGCGGCACCGCTATGGTGGGCGATCCCAGCGGCAAGACCGACCTGCGGCAAATGCTCACCCAGGAAACCATTGCACAAAACGTGGCGATCATTCAAAAGCAGCTCAGCCATTTCCTGGATTTCGGCGAAGGCCGCGCCATCATGGTCAATAACGCGGATTGGCTGCTCAAGCTCAACTACGTTTCTTTCCTGCGCGATATCGGCGCGCTGTTCAGCGTAAACCACATGCTGGCGGCCGAGTGCTACAAAAAGCGGCTGGAAGTGGGGTTGACCTTTCTGGAGTTCAACTACATGCTCATGCAGAGCTACGATTTTCTTCAGCTTTTTAAGACCCACGGTTGCCGCCTGCAGATCGGCGGGGACGACCAATGGAGCAACATCCTCGCGGGCGCGGATCTGATCCGCCGCAAGGAGCAGGAGGACGCGTTCGCCCTCACCTGTAAGCTCATCATGACCGCCGACGGCAAAAAAATGGGCAAGACGGAAAAAGGCGCGCTGTGGCTGAATCCCGCACGCACCAGCCCCTATGAGTTCTACCAATACTGGCGCAACGTCCAGGACGCGGACGTAGGGCGTTTTCTCGGCTTGCTGACCTTTCTGCCCATGGACGAGGTACGCCGCCTGAGCGCCCTTCGGGACAGCGCCGCCAACGAAGCCAAGCGCGTGCTGGCTTTTGAGGTAACCAAGCTGATCCACGGCGAGGAGGACGCCCTGAAAGCGCAGGACGCCGCGCAGACGCTCTTCGGCGCGGGCGGCGCTATGGAAAACGTGCCCACTTATGAGGTGACCGCGCAGACGTTAAGCGAGGACAACCATCTGACCACCCTGCTGGCGCTTTGCGGCCTTTGCACAAGCCGCAGCGAGGCGCGTAAGATGGTGCAGGCGGGCGCCGTGATGATCAGCGAAGAAAAAGCAACCGATATCGAGCAGCGCATCGACGCCGCGCAGATCGGACCGGACGGGTTGCTTTTACGCAAAGGCAAGAAAAATTACTGCCGCCTGACCCTTCAATAACCATTTTCACCGACGCGCCCCGCATTCTCGGGGCGCGCTTTTTCATTGCAGCACGGCAGTCCCCTCTTGACATCGCCGCGCGCGCAAGGTACCATCAAAGCAAACGTCGGGAAAGGAGCGCCCGCCATGCAAATCGACCATGTCGCCCTGTTCGTGCGCGAGTTGGAACCGGCGCGCGCGTTTTTCGAGCATTACTTCGCGGCGCAGGCAGGCCCTCTATACCATAATCCGAAAACCGGCCTGAGCACCTATTTTCTTTTGTTCGATACGGGCGCGCGTTTAGAACTGATGACCCTACCCCGCTTGAACGATGCGCCTAACGCGTACCCGCAAACAGGGCTGACCCACCTGGCTTTCAGCCTGGGCAGCCGTCAGGCTGTGGACGAGCTGACTGCGCGCCTGGCCGCCGAGGGGTATCAGGTGATAAGCCAGCCTCGCGTTACGGGGGACGGCTATTACGAAAGCTGCGTGTCGGGGCCGGAGGGCCTACGGCTGGAGTTGACTGAATAACGGCGCTTCCCTTTCCCTAAACCCTGCCGGCTCGCGCCGACGAACGGAGGTGTTTGCATGAACCCTGCTCCGCAAACCCGAAAGCGCTATGCTTACCTGGATTTTCTGCGCATTCTGGCGGCGTTTCTGGTGATTGTGAACCACACCAACAGCATCGTATTCCGTTCCCTTACGCCCGCGGATCCCACGTGGTGGTTCTCGATCGTCTGGTATTATCTGAGCAAAATTGCTGTGCCGCTGTTCATCATGGTGTCCGGCGCATGCCTGCTTCCCAGACAGGATGGGTACCGGCGCGCGTTTGGGCGGTTCGTGCGGATCCTGCTGGCGTTGGTAATCTTCTCCTACGGGTATTATCTGGTCAACCTGTGGGAAACGTACTGGACCTGGCAAAAAGCGCTGGACATTCCCGCGTTTCTGGCATCCATCTGGACGCATCGGATTACGGATTCCTACTGGTACCTGTATTTCTACCTTGCGCTGATGGCGACGCTGCCCATTTTTCAGCGACTGGCTTCCGCCATGCGCAAGCGCGACCTGGAATATTTCATGGGCGTATCGTTTACGGCGTTTGGCATTTGGCCGCTGATAACGCATTATGTACCCGCGCTCGCCCTGCCGGATTTTTTTGATCTGGCGCCGTTTGGCGTGCTGATCGGGCTGTTTTTCGCGGGGCATTACCTCCACACCTATGCGCAAAAATGCAGTATTCGCCTCTGCCTGTTGACGGTCGCCGCCTCGCTGGCTGTATCCACCGCGCTTACGGGGCTGGAATACAGTCGTGTGGACACGGGCGTGAATTATCTGTTTATGGACAGTCGCACCTCGCCTTCTATCTTCGTGGCGCTGTCCGCCATGGCCGTAATGGTGATTAGCCGTAAATGGTTTGAAGCCCGCGAGCCTTTGCGCGAAAGGACCGTAAACCGTCTTATGGAACTGGGCGGCTGCGCGTTTGGCGTTTACCTGCTGCAGGGGCTGGTGATCGTGGAAACCCGGCATC
>JADGQP010000142.1 GCA_017881705.1 Christensenellaceae bacterium | reverse complement strand
TAGTGTTGGCATCGCCGGCAGTGTGCCCGCCTTGATAGCCAGCCCAATCGCCTTGGTGACCAGCGCGGAAGTGTAGGCGCCAACGGCCATGAAGCCCGCGTGACCCAGCGCGATCTGCCCCAGATAACCGAATACGAGGTTCAGGGAGGTGGCCATGATGACGGCAAAGCAGCATTGAATAAAAATACCGCGAATGTAGCTGTTGATCAACCCCAGGGAATCGGCAAGGTATACGAACGCTCCCAGCGCGCATACGCCGAGCAGCGAAACGAGGAGGCGAACAAGTTGGTCTTTTTTATGGAACATTTTCCAATACCTACACTTTCTCGCCGGTCTTTTCGCCGATGAGCCCCGTGGGTTTCACCAGCAAAACGATGATGAGAATGCCGAAAACAATAGCGTCCGAGAATGCGGAGGTGATAATTCCGCCGGTTAGCGTAGAACTGTACGCTTTGGAAAGGCTTTCGACAAGGCCGATCAACAGGCCGCCCAGCATCGCGCCCGGAATACTGCCGATGCCACCCAGAACAGCCGCTACGAAGGCTTTCAAACCTAGCATGTAGCCCATGAGGTTGGTCACCTGGTTGTACTGCACGATGTACATTAGCGACGCTATGGCTGCCAGGCCGGAACCGATGGCGAAGGTAATGGTGATGGTGCGGTTCACGTTTATACCCATGAGGAGCGAGGCTTTTTTATCCTCGGAAACGGCGCGCATCGCCTGGCCTGTTTTGGTGTGCTTCACAAACAGCGTAAGCCCCACCATGATCGACACACCGATGAGGATGGTTACCAGGGTGTTGCCGTTGAAACCCAACAGATTGGGCAGGTTGAAGATGGTGATCACCTGCTTGGGATTGGCGCCAAACAGCGTTTGCGCCATGTTTTCCAAAAAAAGGCTCATGGCGATTGCGGTAATCAGGGCGGACATGTTATTGCCCCTTTTACGCACAGGCTTATACGCCAACTTTTCCACCAAAACACCGGTGGTTGCGCACACGGCGATTGCCGCGAATACCGACAGCCAGGCGGGCATACCGTGCGAGATCATCAAGGGAACGGTAAAAAACAACGTGTAAGCGCCGACCATAATAAAATCGCCATGCGCGAAATTGATCAGTCGGATGATGCCATAGACCATTGTGTATCCAAGCGCAATCAAGGCATATACGCTTCCCACGCGCAAGCCGTTGAACACCTGCTGGATAAACAGCGTAAGTCCATCCATGCAAGACAGCTCCCTTCCGTACCCGTTTACAACCGGGAAACCGGCCCCTGTCGCCGGCAGAAAACCTTTATGGTTACCGCGCAAGAACTGCGCGAATCACTTCACATTCAAAAGGCTCGGGATAAGAATGCCCGTGTTTCACACAATAAAAAGACAAGGCGGGGCGGACGCGATCGTCCGCCCCTGGCCTTTTCGAACAGCGACGAGGCTCATTGCTGTTCGCGCCAAGCAATGACCCGGTTAGATGGAAGCGTAGAACTTGGCGACGCCATCCACGTACTCAATCACGGGAGCGGCCTTCTCGGGCGTGCCGGAGGCATCCAGTGTGAAGGTGCCGGTAACGCCGGAGAAGGACATGCCGGTCATCGCCTTGATAATCGCGGCGGTATCATCCGTGCCGGCGGTTTCAATGGCGTCCTTGAGCATGTAAGCGGCATCATAGGCCAACGCGGCCAGAGCGGTCAGGCTCGCGGCACCGTAGGTGTCGGTGTACTTTTTAACGAAGTTCTGTACAATGGGGGAGGGATCGTCGGGTGCATAGTGGTTGGTGTAGAAGCACTTATTGTAAAGGCTCTTATCTGCCACCATGGTGTTCTGGGTGCCGTCCCAGCCGTCCGCACCCACGAAGTAGCCGGTGAAGCCGGCCGCGCGAGCCTGCGGTACGATGTAGGGGCCAATGGAATCATAATAGTAGGGGGCGAAGATCAGCTCGGCGCCGGAGGCGACGATATTGGTCAACTGCGTGGTGTAGTCGGTATCGGAGGTGGTGGAAGAGCTTTCCACATCCACGATTTCAAGGCCCTGGGTGGCGGCAGCCGTTTTGAAGGCTTCGTACAGGCCGGAAGAATAGGTGTCGCCGGAAGCGTACAGGATGGCGACTTTCTTCACGCCCAGCTTCACGGCAACTTTCGCGCCGACTTCGCCCTGGAAGGAATCACGGAAGCAAGCACGGAACACGCTGGTGTAGCCATCGGTAATGGTATCCGCCGTGGCGGTGGGGGTAAGCAGAAGCATACCCTGATCGTTGGCCAGAGCGGCCAGGCCGGCGGTCACGCCGGAGGTAACGGAGCCGATGATGGCCTTGTTGCCGTCGGAAACCAGCTTGTTGAAGGCGTTGGCGCTTTCGGTGGCATCGGCTTTGTCATCCATGTAGGTCACATCGAGCTGACGGCCGCCCAGAACGCCGCCGGCATCGTTGATCTCCTGAATGGCCAGCTTGATGCCGTTGGTAACGGATTCGCCATAGGTGGCGAGGCTGCCGGTCAGAGGGGCGATGGCGCCGATTTTAACCGGCTCGGTTTCGGCCATCGCCGGAACCAACAGCGTGGTAAGAACCAGAACGACCGCTGTGAGTATCGAGAGATAACGTTTCATGCGGGGTACCTCCTTTAATATGATTGGACACCTTGTGAACCCATCGGATTTACAAAAAGGCATAGTGCGAGTGGTACAATGTATCAAACTCAGCTCCTTTGCCTTGAATCCATTGTAGAAGTGTTTAACTGGGTTGTCAATTCCATACCTTCGCGTTTTACTGAAGAAAACAGCAAAAGTGCAAAGACGAAAAGGGTTTGTGATTCCTGACGCGGGGCTCAGCCGCCCTTATTTTCTCACTTGTCCGCACCGTCGGTCGCGTTGATGCGTTCGACCCATGCGCCGTACCCTTCGCTTGCCAGATTTTCCAGCGGAATAAAGCGTATGGCGGCGCTGTTGATGCAATAGCGTTGACCGCCCCGCTCGGCAGGCCCGTCGTCAAACACGTGGCCCAGGTGCGCGTCACCCACGCGGCTGCGCACTTCGGTGCGTACCCTGCCGTGGCTTACGTCCGCACGCTCCGTAACCACGTTGGCATCCGCCGGTTTAGTAAAGCTGGGCCAACCGCAGCCGGAGGCGAACTTGTCGCCGGAGAGAAACAGCGGTTCGCCCGTTGTGACGTCCACATACAGCCCCGCGTGGAAATTTCCGTCGTATTCGTTTTGGAAGGGCGGTTCTGTCGCCGCGTGCTGCGTTACCTCGTATTGCAGGGGTGTGAGCCTGCTTCGCAGGGTTTCCGCATCGGGTTTAACATAATCAGCCGGATCGGTTGTGGCCTGCGCCGCGTTACGGATGCGTTGGGCGGAGATGTGGCAGTAGCCGCCCGGGTTTTTATCCAGATACTTCTGGTGGTATTCTTCCGCGGGGGTAAAGTTGGCGAGCGGAGCCACCTCAACGGCCACAGGCTGTGTGTAATGCGTTTGGAGCTTTGCGATCGATTGCTCGATCACCAGCCGATCCGCCTCGTTTTGGTAATAGATGCCGCTGCGGTACTGCGTGCCGCAATCCCCGCCCTGACGGTTGACCGACACGGGATCGATCGCTTCGTAAAAAAGCGACAGTAAAAACGCAAGCGAAACCACGGCGGGGTCGTAGGTAACGCGAACCGTTTCGGCATGGCCCGTGTGGTTGTGACAAACCTCCTGGTAGGTCGGGTTTTCAGTGCTGCCGTTAGCATACCCCACCTGGGTGGAGCGCACGCCGCGGATGGAAGCCAGGTATTTTTCCGTGCCCCAGAAACAGCCTCCCGCAAGGTAAATTTCAGCCATGAGATTGCCTCCTCTTGGCAGTTTATCCATAGATAACATGCCTATTGTGGATATGTCGGCGTAAGCAGTGATCGAAACAAAACGGGAGAGCCTTGCGGCGCCCCCGTAACGATATCGTTCAACCTTTCAGGTCTTTGTACGCAAGCACCGTACAGTTTTGCTTCTTTACCAATCTTTTAGTGCCTTCCTCGCTCTTTTTCGTGCCGCCGCTGCCGGAACCGGAAACCAGAAGCAGCTGTACGTTTTTACCGGCGGGCAGCAGTTTGATCATGGCGTTGAAAGCGGGCGCAGGATAGCTGGCCCACACGGGCCCTGCGAGCGTAATCATGTCGTAGCCGTTCAGATCTTGCGCAATCGGCTGAATCGCGGCGGTTTTGCGCATCATCGCCCGAGGACATTGCACAACGAACGCGTTGAGTTTTCCCAGCCGACCTTTGGTATGGATTTCCACCAGCTCTGCGCCCTGGGTGTGCGCCAGTTTCTCGGCGATTTTTTTGGTATGCCCCGTATAGGAATAATACAAAACGATCGCGTTCATGTGCTGTCCCTTTCTGTTTGTACCCGGAACCATCGCCCGGATATCATAGTGTTTGCTTCATTATAGGAGCCTTCGAAACGGCTGTCAATATCGTTTCTTTAATAATGCAAATGCTGAATCAGCGCAGCGGAAGTGCGAAGCACAGATCCCCTTCAGTATCAACGCCGCGCTGTGTAAAACCCAATTTACCAAGCAGCGCCACGGACGCTTGGTTTTCAGGCGCAACTTCGGCCAGCGCCTCCCTAAAACCGCGCGACTGGAGGTACCGCAGGAACCCTTTTACGGCTTCGCTGGCGTACCCCATCCGCGCGAACTCGGGCGCAACCGTGTAGCCCAGGTGGCAGGCGTCGCCCTCGCGCCGATAATACAGATCCCCCGCCAGTCGGCCGGAGGCTTGAAAGACCATTGCTAGCTGCACGCCGTCCTCCTCGCGGTGGGAACCCAGCACCGCCTGGCTGTATTCCTGACGGCTCAGGCACTTGAAACCCTGAAAACGCATCCACTCCCGATTGTTGCGGTAGGCAGCCAGCGCGTCCAAATCCCCATCTGAAAATGGGCGCAGTTCCAGCCGCTGGGTTCGGATGCGAACGTCGCCATCCGCGGCGATCGGGGAGTCCGGCTGGGGGCTGTGGAAACGGTTATCTATGTTCACGCCCGCCATGCTCCTTCCTCTGTTTTATCTCTTCGTGCGGTTGTCGCTGGAGTGGCCGCTGGCGATACGCCTGCCCTATACGGAACTGTCCTTTGTTATCCAGGATACAGGATACCGCGGGTATTTTCAAGCGTGCGCCGTCGCCGGATCACAAGAATTTTACAGTCGGGGGTTTTTGGCGCGCCGCACGAAAAATACCAAGCCTGCAAAAGGGTTTGGCGGTTCGCGCGGGGCAATGGAATCCCATAGTCAAAACAGATTTTCTATGGTATTATACTAATCAAAGAGCCTCTGGCGGCGAAACTTCGCTTGCGGAAGGTTGATGTTATGCGGGTACAGGTTCGGCATAGATGGTTTTATTCGATCGTCCGCCATATCGTAAGTTTTCCGCTGCGCAGATATTTCCGTTTTCGGTCGGATCCCTTGCCCGCGCTGGACGCGCCGTATATTTTGGTGGCGAATCACAATACGGATTTCGATTCGCTCTTTTTAGGCGTTGCATTCCCAAAACATATGTATTTTGTGGCCAGCGAGCATATTTTCCGCATCGGGTGGCTGCGTAGCCTGTTGGTATATTTTCTGGATCCTATTCCCAAACGCAAGGGCGGCACGGACGTGAACACGGCGATGCAGATGGTTCGGCGTATCCGCAGGGGAAGTAATATTGCGCTGTTTGCGGAAGGGAATAAATCCTTCCATGGGGTCACCTGCCCCGTGCATCCGGCCACGGGAACCTTGGTGAAGGCTTCGGGCGCGTCGCTGGTGACCTATCGGATGGAAGGCGGATATTTTTCCAGCCCCCGTTGGGCGCATACGCTGCGCTGCGGAAAAATACGGGGGTATGTGGTAGGCCAATATTCCGCCCAGGCGCTTTCCGTCATGGACGCGCAGCAGATTAACCGCCTGATTCAGCGGGACATCCATGAGGACGCCTACGAACGCCAACGGGAGAACCCAGTCGCTTTCCGTGGCCGGCGGCTGGCGGAAGGCATACAGAATGCGCTGTATCTGTGCCCTCGCTGTCACGCTTTCGGCGCCGTTTACGGCGCGGACAATCAGGTGCTTTGCCCCTGTGGTCTAGGCACGACCTATACGGAAACGGGAAACCTGTCGGGCGGTAACGCGCCGTTTACCACGCTGAAGGAATGGGGCGAGTGGCAGCGGAGCTATCTCCAAGAGTTAGTAAAAAGCATAGGCGATGCGCCGCTGTTTACCGACGAAGGCCAGAAGCTGTTGAAAATCTACCCCGACCATCGGACGGAAACGGTTGCCAAAGGCACGCTTGCCATCGGCCGGAACGGGTTGATCTGCGGAACGTTTCACCTGCCGCTTGTGCAGTTGAAAGGCCTGGAGATCTACGGCAAAAATACGATCGTTTTTTCAGACGGGGAAGGCAGCCGCTACCAGGTGGTTACGGAAACGGAACGCAGCGGTTTAAAATATTACGAAGCCAACATCCTGCTACGGGAGGCGCTGATATAATTATGGATTATTCTGCGGCGAACACGGGTCTTTGGAATTTCTTCGTGCAAATGGGGATCATCGCGGGCGCGCTGTTGCTTTCTAACGTTCTGGTACGGAAAAGCCGGTTTGTCCGCAACAGCCTGATTCCCACGTCTGTGCTGGCGGGCTTCCTGCTGCTGACCCTGAAAAGCGTCGGCTTGCTGCAACTCTCCTCGAACTTTCTGGAAATGGTGACCTACCACGGAATCGCCATTGGCTTTATCGCGATGTCCCTGCGTACCACGGGCGAACAGGGCGTGGACAGGGATAAGGGCTCGGGCTTTCGCAGCGGAGCGCTGATTATTTCCACTTACCTGGTACAGGCGGTCGTCGGTCTGGCGATCTCCCTGCTATTAAGCTACCTGTGGATGCCGGGTCTGTTTAAGGCTTCCGGCATACTGCTGCCCATGGCTTATGGGCAGGGCCCCGGGCAAGCCAACAACGTAGGCCTTACCTATGAAGCGCTGGGCTTTAAAGGCGGGCAATCCTTTGGGCTTTCCCTGGCGGCGGCCGGTTACCTGTGCGCGTGCGTGGTGGGGGTGGCAACCCTTCACTACATGGCGCGCAAGGGGAAATTAAACGTTCGGCGGGGCAGCCGGCTTTCCGGCTCGGTGACGGTGGATACCTTTCAGGACCAAAACGAGATTCCGCTTTCGGAATCGGTGGACAGGCTGTCCATCCAGGTGGCGTTGGTGCTGCTGGCCTATCTGCTGACCTATCTGACGACCTCCGGCCTGACCGCGCTGATCGGCCTGGTGTCGCCCGCCGCCCTGAAAACCCTGTCGCCTCTTCTTTGGGGTTTCAATTTCATTTTCGGTTCCATGCTGGCGATGCTGGTAAAAGCAGTGCTGAACTTCTTGCGCAAATCAAAGGTGATGACCCGCCAATACCAGAACAATTACCTGCTCAGCCGAATCTCTGGGATGGCGTTCGATTTGATGATTGTGGCGGGTATATCGTCTATCGATTTCCGGGAGCTTTCCGGCCTGTGGGTGCCTTTCCTGCTGATGGCCGTTGCGGGCGGAGTGGTTACGTTCGTTTATCTGCGCTGGCTGTGCGAACGCGTATACCCTGGCTATGCGGATGAAGGTTTTCTTTCCATGTATGGTATGCTCACAGGCACCATCAGCTCGGGCATCCTGCTGTTGCGGCCGCTGGATTCGGATTTTGAAACCCCCGCGGCAAACAATCTGGTTACAGGCAGCAGCTTTGGTATCGTCTTGGGCAGCCCGATGCTGATTTTTATCGCGCTGGCCGCGGAATCGGAAGTGATGCTGTGGATTACACTCGGGCTGGTAATCGTTTACCTGGGTGTGCTGCTGTGGCTGATGCTGCACAAACCCTATCCCCGCTGGCAGCCGCCCCGGGAATAAACCGAACAAACAGAAAAGTCCCGTGCTGTCGGCAATGCAAGTTACCGATAACACGGGGCTTTTATGGAACAAGCCATACGCGCAAAAAGGCTAGGTTTCGTCCGCGCCAACCAGCTGGAGTTCGCCGTAATCCCATTGCACGGCGTACACGGTATAATCTTCCGGCTCACCGTCCTGTATAAAAGCCGAAGCAAGGGTGAAAAGCTCGTTTTCGTTTCCTTCACTGACAAAATACCCAACGTCGTTTTCACGAACAAGGCGTATAAAATCGTCCTGCGAAAGGCCGGTTTCAAACGGGGTAATCAGCTTGATGGGCGCCAGCGCGTACTGCAGCCAACCGCGGTTGTAGGGGTAACTGTCGGAGGCTAAAAGTACCACGGCGTCAGCCTTATCTGCAATAGCATCCGTCCAGAAGGAGTTGGCGGCAAGTTCGTCCAACTGGGCGGTCACATCGTTTTCCGCGTAGCGATCGGGCACCAGGTTATCGGCCAGCGTGCCCCAGGGCAGGCTGAAAAGCAGCAGCAGCCCGCATGCGCCTGCCAGCAGGCCTCCAAACCAGGCGCGGCCGACGCGTATGGGTCTGCTTTCTGTGGGCGACAGAAGAACCGTCAGGCAAAGCGCTGTGAAGGCATACCACAGCGCGCAGCCATAACGCCCCACGTTATCCAGCAACGGCTGGATAGCGGTTTGGTCTACGGGGCTGCTCCAACTGGAACGGAAAGCTGTGAGCATCGCCATGTAGAAGCCCAGCAGGAAGAAGGCAAACCCTGCCACCGTCCATAACGACAGCCTGCGCGCCGTGCGCCCGCTTAGCTTGCTACACATTGCCAGCGCAAAAGGCAAAACCGCGAACACGGCGACCCATAACGCAGACGGAAACGCGCCGCGCAGTATGGCGCAGGCAACCCCCTTGAGCAAAGCGGCGGCATCCGACGCCGAAACCAACTGCCCGTTAAACAACTGGGAAACATTGCCCGCCAGCGCTGCAGTATGCTGTCCCTGCAACCCTGTAATGCGGCAAAACAGCAGCCAGCTTACCGCTATCACCACAGGCAGCGCCGCGATTAACGCAGTTTCTCCAAGCCTGAGGGCCGTTCGGCGCTCTTTGCGGCCAAAGAAAAACGTGAGGGAAAGCGGCAGCAGCGCCCAGCCGATGCCATCCTGCTTCAGAAGCGCCAACAACGCAAGCGACAGGGAAAGCGAAACGGCGAAGAACTGCCGACGCTCCTTATTCCGGGCTGTCTGCCAACTAAGCGAAACCGCGTAGCCCAGGCAAACGCCAACGATCGTATCCACGCGCAGGTTTGCGTACGCGTCCGCATTGAACACCGCGGGCAGCAAAACTGCGCACAGTACGAACACGGGCACAAGCCACGCCTTTTTCCACGGGATGCGGCTGGCAAACGGGATCAGCAAAATCGCGTACAGCAGCCACAGCGCGAAAAAGGCGGCGCTCTCCCGCCACTCGCCGCAAACGTCCAGCGCGATCCATTGAAACAAGGCCATTCCGGGCGTATAGTTCATAAACCGCGGCGACAGGTGCAGCACCGGCCCCACCAGCCCGTTATGGGCAAACAGGGACAGAGGCTGAATCGCCCACTCGTAAATATCGTCCGTGTGATACACGCGGTGGGGAGCCGCCGACAGAACGTAGATACCGGCCAGGAGTGCAAAACAAAGAAGCCCGGGCGTGAAAACCAGCCCAAACCAATC
>JADGQP010000141.1 GCA_017881705.1 Christensenellaceae bacterium | reverse complement strand
ATGGCAACCGGTTCGATTACCCGTACCGCGCTGCTGTCGTATGTGTTGGAATAGCTGTAATCACCCTTCAGGTTGGCTTTAACCTGTTCCACGGCGTCGGAGAGATTGTCGGACACATAATTGATCAGATCTGCGTTGTCAAACGTAATCTTGCGCAGGTCGATCGAGTCGAAATCAAGATCCCCGTGCACGGTGTCGTGACCGCGGAAGGAAACGGAAGCGATTTCGGCTGGGGCGGGGGTGAAGTTCAGCGCGCTGCTGACTGAAGATTGGATGCCGAGCGATACACAGAACGCCAGCACGGCTGATAACAGAAAATAGGGAAGTGCCTTGAGGGTCTGCTTAATGTTACGCATCGAAATATACTCGTACAGAGCGTACACAAGCAGCGATATGGCGGCGATAGCAAAACTATATACGGAAACCATAGGTTTGCTGTCCACAGTCACCAGCAGCAGCAACGCAAAGGCAAGCATCGCGCCTGCCGCTATGGACCAGCCCTTGTACGCGGCGCCGTGGTCCGCGGTTTCGCTGGGCCTGCGCATAAACAGCCAAGCGGCGAGGGCCAGTTCCAGGGCCATGGGGACAAGCGAATATAGAATGTTGGGCAGCGCGATGATCTGGGTAATGAATACATTGCGTGTTTGCATCACAACCAGCCCGGTAGCTACGTTGGTCATGGGATTAAGCAGCGCACCCACGTCCATCCAGCCGATGATGGACACATTGGCAACAATGCCGCGGGCGATAATGAACTGCACGAAACGCGGCAAAAACAGCACCACGCCCGTGGAAGCCGCTGCCGTGAGGAACGTGCCGGACAGCGCGCAGCCGATGGCCGCAGCCGCATACACCAGCATGGAAGCCACAAAGTAAAACAGTATGCTAAGCGGTATGTACGCGGGAACGAACGGGCAGCCGCCGATAACGTAAAGCGCGAGCGTCAGCAGTACGTTGAGCACGATGGTAGCGCCCATCCATGTGGCCGTACCCAGCGTGACCGACAGGTACAGGTCCAGCCGTGAAACGGGGATGCTGTGGTACAGATCGCTGGCGGAACGTTTGAACAGGTAGAAGAAACCATAGAATGCGAACACGACAGCAGTGAACACATAGTACACAAGCACCGGCGTAAGCCCTACAGCCGAAGTGGATTGGCTGATGGTAACGGAGCCGAAGCAGTTTTGCCCGTTGGTGATCAGCGTATACAAGAGCGTCGCAACCGCCAGAGGAATCCCTACGGGCGCAAGTTTTCGCAGTGATTCTTTATACATTTTCATTCCTTTTTCCCTCCTTGAGCCGAGTCGAACGCATAACCGAGCGCTTCCATTTCGTAAATGAAAACCTCTTCCAGCGTTAGGGGCAGCGACTCCAGCAGCAGCGGGGAGTGTGCCGCGAGGATCGACCGGCTCTTTTCCTTATCGCCGCGAACAATCAGCGTGGTTACGCTGCCCTGACGCGTTTGCGAAAGTATGTCCAGCCCGGCAAACGCGCTTTGGTCATATTCATCGGTAAAGGCAACCTGAATTTTATACAGCGAGGTTTTTAACTCGCTTACGTCGCTTTCCAGCACCACGCCGCCGTTATAGAGCAGAGCGAGCTGGTCGCAGGTGTCCTCCAGTTCCCGGAGTGAATGGCTGGTGATAATCACTGTGGCGCCGCGGTCGAACACTTCGGCATACAGCTTTTGCTTCACCAGGTTGCGCATCACAGGATCCAGCCCGTCGAAGGTTTCATCAAAGAAGTAATACTCCGCGCCCGTGGACAGCGCCAGAATGGTCGCAGCCTGGCGGCGCATACCCTTGCTGAAGGTGGAAAGGAGCCGGTCGGTTTTCAGCCCGAATTCCGATGCCAGAGCGCTAAACTTCTTCATACTGAAGGTATCGTAGGCGCTCGCGTACAGATCCGCCATGCGGCGCATGTTGCTTTGGGGCAAAGTCCAAAACTCATCCGCCACAAAAGCGAAGCGCTTTTTGACTGCCGTGTTCTCGAAAATATCCTGATCGTTGAATTTGATTGAGCCCCGATCCGGACGGTATACGCCGCTGGCAAGCCGAAGGAACGTAGACTTTCCGGCGCCGTTGGCACCTACCAAACCGTAGACGCAGCCATCCTGGATATGGCAGTTTAATCCGTCCAGGGCGACGGTGTCCGAGAACTTCTTTGTAAGATCGTTTGCAATAATCACAGCATTGCGTCCTTTCCGGATACGCCTTGCGGCATATCTTCTTTAGTGGGTTGTTTGGCGTCCGCCTTGGCTTCCGCATTGGGCGCAGAAGTGGCATACGCTTCCTCCAGCGCATTGATGGCTCTGGACTTTGGGATGCCGGCTGTTTGGAGCTTATGGCCGATAACCGTGATTTCCGCAAGCAGTGTTTCCCTGGCCTCGCTTACAAGGCGCGATGCGTTTTTGCTGATGAAACGCCCGCTGCCGGGAACGCCCGTGGTGATGCCGCGACGCTCCAGTTCCGCATAAGCCTTTTGCAGCGTGTTGGGGTTGGCCGACAGCGTTTGGCTGAGGGCGCGCACGCTGGGCAGTTGATCGTCGGGCTTCAGCACGCCGGAAGCGACGAGCTGCTCCACCTGATCGATGATCTGCTCGTAAATGGGTTGCCTTCCGAAACGATCGATTTGAAACATGAGCAGGTTCCTTTCTTAATCGTACCATGAGTATTAGTACACTTAAATTATACTGAATTCACAAAACTTGTCAAGTGTTATTTTTTTCTTTTACAAATGAAATTCAGATAAACGCTTTTTTTGATAAATTGTTAGACAGATGGACGTGTGTAAGCGATATGCGAGTGTAATAAACAGTGAACATCCGCCGCGCCGATGTCGGCGGATCCGATTATCCGGACGTCGTTTTTGAAACCTTGCCAACCATGGAGGATTATCTGTCGAAGATGGATGATTTGGCGCTTGCCAAACCGTCGTAACTAGTATAATATTATCCAGTATAGGGTTTATAAATGAATAAAACAACGCCGAGGGCGCTTCATGAAATTTGCCTTTCGACTGATAAGGAGGTTCCAAATTGAGTAAAGTCCACGTTCTAGATCATCCGCTGATTCAGCACAAGCTGAGCATCATGCGTAATAAAGAAACCGGCGCTAAAGAGTTCCGGGAGCTTCTGGAAGAGATATCCATGCTGATGGTGTACGAGGTAACGCGCGACCTGCCAACCGAAGAGGTGGAAGTGGAAACACCCATTTGTAAAACCAGAACCAGAATGCTCAGCGGCAAGAAGATTGCCATTGTGCCTATTCTTCGCGCCGGTCTGGGGATGGTGGATGGCGTTACCAAGCTGATTCCCGCCGCGCGCATCGGGCATATCGGGCTATACCGCGACCCGATTACGCTGCAGCCGGTGGAATATTACTGCAAACTCCCCGACGACAGCGAAAACCGCGAGTTGATCGTGCTGGATCCGATGCTGGCTACGGGCGGCAGCGCGTCCGCGGCGATATCGTTTATCAAGCAGCGCAACTGCAAATCAATCCGTTTGGTCAACCTTATCGCTGCGCCGGAAGGGATTAAGCGCATTCAGCACGATCATCCCGACGTGGATATTTTCGTCGCCGCGCTGGATGAAAAACTGAACGAGCACGGCTACATCGTTCCGGGTCTGGGAGACGCGGGCGACCGACTTTTCGGCACCAAATAAACGAACAGACAAGGAAAAGATATCATGGCAAAAGAAGTGTTTGAGGCGGTGCGCACCGCCGAGGAACAGGCCGAACTGATCATTCAGGAGGCGCAGCGGCAGGCAAGAGAGATCGTCAAGATCGCGCAGGTCGATATCAAGGAAAATGAACGCGCCGTTGCGCTGGAACACCGCGCGATGGTTCAGAGCATTCTTGAAGAAAAACGCGCGAGCGTCGCTGCCCGCATACAGAACCAACAGGCTGATGTGGAATGTCGGCAGGCCGTGACGATGGGGAAAGCACGCGAACGGTTGGAAACGACCGCGCAGCGGATTTTCGAAAGGATTTTACACGATGGCGATCGTTGAAATGAAGCATGTGGACATCCTTGCCCTGGATAGAGACAAGCCTGCCCTTTTACGCGAGATTCAAAAACTCGGCTGCGTTCATCTGGTTCCATCGGACACGGAGGACGCGACGTTTAAACGGATTGCGGATGAAAGCGAACTGCCCGCGCTGGAAGAAACCATTGCCCGAATCTACTGGGCGATCGGCAAATTAAACCATTACGATAAAACCAAAAAGCCTCTGATGGCCGACAAACCCGCCATCGACGAAACGCAGGCGCTGGCGATTCTGGACCGGCAGCCGGAACTGATGGCCATCGTGGAAAGCCTGGAAACGCTGGATCGCGAGGCGGGGGAATTGCGCGGGCAGGCCGCGCGCGTGGACGCGGCGCGGGAACAGCTTCTGCCTTGGCGCGGTTTATCCGCGAAGCTAAGCGATATCGCCACTACCAGAAACACCGTCGCATTGACCGGCGCGGTGCCTAAAAAGGCGTTGGACCAATGGCTTACGGAGAACACGCTGGGCGACCTGTGCGAAATCACGCCGGTTTCACAGGAACGCGATCAGGCTTACGTGACTTTACTGATGCACCGCTCCATACAGGAGCAGACGATGCAAAAGCTCAAAGATGCTAATTTTTCCGCCATAACGCTGCCAAGACTTGACACCACGGCGCAGGAGCAGCTTACCGAGCTGGAGGCGCAGCGCGGGGATACAGTGGAAAAGCAAAAGGTAATACTTGAGCGAACGGCAGCCTATGCCGGTGAAATTAACGCGTTTAAACAATTATACGATATCCTGAGCGTGGCCAAAGCTCGGCTTCTTGCGGCAAAAAACTTTATGGCATCGCAGAGCACCTTTTTTTTACAGGGTTGGGTGCCCGCGCCGTTGACCGAGAAGGTGGAAAAGCAGCTTAAAAAAGTATCACCGTCGGCAGCGCTGGAATTCTATGACCCCGCGGAGGGAGAAGAGCCGCCGGTAATATTGCAAAACGCGACGGTATTTCGACCGTTTGAGTCGGTTGTGACCAGTTATGCGTTACCTTCGCCCTTCGGTATCGACCCTACGGCGATCATGACGCCTTTTTTTATCAACTTTATGGGAATGATGGTCAGCGACGCGGGTTACGGCCTGATGATGTCGATTGTCACGCTGATACTGATAAAAGTGCTGAAGCCATCGCCAACTTCCCGGAAAATGTTGTGGCTGCTCTGCGCGGGCGGCGTCGCTACGGTGTTTTGGGGCGCCATGTACAACAGCTGGTTTGGCTTCGCGCCTTTTCCCTCCCCGCTGGACCCGATGAATAACGCGCTGCCCGTTATGGGCCTTTGCATTGGCTTGGGTGCAGTGCACCTGTTCGCGGGGTTAGGCGTGGCGGCGTATATGAACATACGGCGCGGGCATCCGCTGGATGCGGTTGCCGATCAGCTGAGCTGGTTTTTGCTGATCGTCGGCCTTGCATTGCTGGCAGTTAAGCCCGACGTGGGTCGGGTTATGGCGATTGCGGGCGCGGCGATCATCGTTGTGTTCGCGGGACGCGCCAAATCCAGAAACCCTTTGAAACGCCTCATCAGCGGCCTTGGCGCGCTTTACGGCGTTACGAGTTGGCTAAGTGACCTGTTAAGCTATATCCGCCTGTTTGGCATGGGATTGGCGACTGGTGTAATCGGCATGGTTATCAACATTCTGGTCGGGATTGTGGCGGGTTTCGGCCCCGTGGGCAAAGTGATGGCTGGGCTGGTGTTTATCGGCGGGCACCTGTTTAACGCGGGCATCAACATCTTCGGCGCCTATGTCCACAGCTGCCGCCTTCAATACATCGAGTTTTTCGGCAAGTTTTACGAGGACGGGGGCAAGCCGTTCATGCCCCTCGCGTCGCCGTCCCGATACTTTCGCCTGGAGGAAACGCCTCTGCGAGCCTGAACCGTTCGTATACTCCCAACGCAGGGGGTTTACAATTATCAATTCATAATGGGAGGGTATAACCTATGACAATTGGTCAAATCCTTGCACTTCTGGGCGCCGCGGTGGCGTCAATCGGCGCGGGCATCGGCTCCAGCCGCGGTGTGGGCCTCGCAGGCGAAACGTCTGCGGGTGTGTCCGCGGAAAACCCGGAGGTCAACAGCAAACTGTTACTTTTACAGCTCTTGCCGGGTACGCAGGGCATCTACGGTTTCTTAATCGCGGTGATCGTGCTGATCAACACCAACGTTCTGGGTGGCGTAATGAAACCTGTGGAACTTTATCAGGGCCTGGGCATTCTTATTGGCTGTCTGCCCGTCGGTATCGTGGGCTACTATTCCGCGATTAAGCAGGGCAAAGTATCCGCCGCAGGCATGATTATGACGGGGCAGCACCCGGAAATGAGCGGCAAGGGCATCACCATGGCGGTTATGGTGGAAACCTACGCAGTGCTTTCTTTGCTGTTAAGCTTCCTGATCGTGAACTCCATTAAACTGTGAGGAACGGCCAATGAACGCACAGGCCATTCTGAATAAAATCGAAGAGAACGCGAAAGACACCGCGCAAAAGACGCTAGCGGACGCGCAGGCGAAGGCGGAGGAGCTGAAAGCCGCATCCCGCGAGAAAATCGAGGGGATGCACCAAACCATGCTTTCGCAAGCCGAACGCGACGCCGAGGCGTTGGAACAGCGGATGCTCCGAATGGCCGAACTGGACGAGCGCAAGGAACTGCTGGCTAAAAAACGCGCCCTGATGGGTGAAGCGTTTGTACTGGCCGGCGCAAAGCTATCGGCAATGCCCGCCGCGGAAAAACGCGCGTTTTTTCAAAAAAAGTTGCTTGAAACCGCTGAGGGTGGCGAAACGCTCGTGATTGGCGCGGATAAAGCGGAGTGGTTTGACGAGCCGTTTTTTGCGGAAGCCAACGCCGCGCTGAAAAAGGCCGGAAAAACCGATGGATTATCGCTGGCTGCCGAAAAACGCGCCGGCTGCGAAGGCTTTGTGCTCAGCATGGGCGGCGTTGAAATACGCTGCACTTTCGGCGCTCTGTTGGAGGAAGCTCGCGGCATTCAGGAACAGCAAGCCGTTGAGGATCTGTTCGGCAAGCCGTAATCGCAGGTGAAAGGAGGCGCAACCATGCCGCAAACCAGTATTTCCTTTGCCTGCGGCCGCGTAGGCGTATTAAGGCGAACAGCCCTCAAACAGGCGCAGTTGGACAGATTACTTTCCGCGCATAACGGTTCGGAAGCGTTGCGCACGCTTAGCGACATCGGCTTTTCCACAGCGGACGACACGGATTTTCAAACGGCCGCGGAAAAACATGTGCTGAAAGCCTGTGAGCTGATTAAAGCGGTTACACCGGAGCCGAACGTAACGGATTGCTTTTTTCTCCGTTACGATATCCATAACCTGAAAATTCTGTTAAAATCCCGCCAGCTGGCGCAAAAACCACAGTATCTGTCCGACTGTGGCACGCTGAATGTGGATAAACTGCGCCATTGCGTGGCCGAGCATACATACTCCGAGCTGCCGCAGGAGCTGAAAGCCGCCATGGAGAGCCTGGAGAAGCGGGGCGCAGCCAAGTTTGACCCGATGCTGGTCGATACGGAGCTGGACAAAGCAATGTACCGGCAGATTTTTTTAAATCTTGCAAAAAGCCATCAAAGCGTCGAAATTACGCGCTATTTCACGGCCAAGGTGGATCTGCAAAACGTGGTGATGCTTCTGCGACTGCGTGCGATGGGCAGAGAAACGGCGGAATTTATATCGATTGCGCTGCAGGGCGGTCAGCTGAACCCCCAAACCCTCGCAAACAACTGCGCGGATAGCGAAAAGCTGGCGCGAATGCTTCGGCTGTATGGGGAAAAGGTTTACCAGGCCACTCTGGCCGCTATTTCGGACGCAGGGAAACTACCGTTTTTTGAGAAAACGGCGGATGATTATTTGTATGGTATATTTCGGGCACACCGCTACGACTCGGCTTCGCTGGAAATGCTGATAGCCTTCCTGCTGCAAAAACAGCGGGAAGCGACCGACGTGCGGTTGATACTGGCGGGCAAGTTCAACGGCTTCTCGCCGGAAGAAGTTACCGAAAGGATGCGTGAGCTGGATGGCTGAAATCGCCATGGGCGCGGTAGGGGAACGCGACGCGGTGCTTTGTTTTAAAGCGCTTGGGATGCGCGTGATACCGACGGAAACGGCGGAAGAAACCACCCGCGCACTGTTTAACATGACGCGCGAGGGCGTTCGGGTTATTTTTATCACCGAACACGCGGCCAGGCAGGCGGCGGAAGCCCTACAGCGGTATCAAAACGATCCGCAGGTGGTAATCATTCCGATTCCGGGCAGCGCGGGAACGGATGGATACGCGATGTCGCACGTAAAGGCCAACGTGGAAAAGGCGATCGGTGCGGACATCCTTTTTAACAACAACGCAAATCAGAAAGAAGGGTAATAAAGCATGGCACAAGGAACCATCGTCAAGGTCGCGGGCCCCCTGATCGTGGCGGAACACATGGACGACGCACGCATGTACGATGTGGTGCGCGTCAGCAAAAGCCGCCTGGTTGGGGAGATCATCGAACTGCGCGGCGATCGTGCCAGCATACAGGTCTACGAGGAAACCAGCGGCCTGGGTTACGGCGAACCCGTGGAAAGTACGGGCGCGCCGCTGTCCGCCGAACTGGGGCCGGGGCTGATCGAATCCATTTTCGATGGCATCCAGCGCCCGCTGACCAAGATACGCGAAAAAGTAGGCGACCGTATTAAGCGCGGCGTGGAAGTACCGGCCCTGGATCGCGACAGACGGTGGAATTTTGAGCCGCGCGTAACCATGGGCGACAAGGTGGTTGCTGGAACGATTATCGGCATCGTCAAGGAGAATAGTGTGGTAGAACACCGCATTATGGTGCCCTACGGCGTTTCCGGCGAAGTCACGGATATTCGAGCGGGCGAGTACACCATAACCGAACCTATATGCATTCTAAAAAACGGTGATGGGAACACGCACGAGCTGACCATGCTGCAGAAATGGCCGGTACGCCGCGGCCGCCCCTATCAGGAAAAAAGATCGCCTTCCGTGCCGATGGTCACCGGTCAGCGCGTGATCGACACGTTTTTCCCCATCGCAAGCGGCGGCGTGGCAGCGGTGCCCGGGCCGTTTGGCTCCGGTAAAACCGTTGTGCAGCACCAGCTGGCCAAATGGGCGGACGCGGATATAATCGTTTACGTGGGTTGCGGTGAACGCGGAAATGAAATGACGGATGTGCTGATGGAGTTTCCCGAACTGCACGACCCGCGTACCGGCGAAAGCCTGATGAAGCGGACCGTGCTGATTGCCAACACGTCGGATATGCCCGTGGCGGCGCGCGAAGCTTCCATATATACGGGCATTACCATCGCGGAGTATTTCCGGGATATGGGCTATAAGGTCGCCATCATGGCGGATTCTACCAGCCGCTGGGCGGAGGCGCTGCGCGAAATGAGCGGCCGTCTGGAGGAAATGCCGGGCGACGAGGGCTATCCCGCGTACCTGGCCAGCCGTATCGCGGAGTTTTACGAACGCGCCGGTGTGGTGAAATGCCTGGGGCAGGACGACCGCGAGGGCAGCATCAGCGCAATCGGCGCCGTGTCCCCGCCGGGCGGAGATATTTCCGAGCCGGTTTCACAGGCTACGCTGCGCATCGTCAAGGTGTTTTGGGGGCTCAGCGCGCAACTGGCCTACAAGCGGCATTTCCCTGCGATCGACTGGCTCCAGTCCTACTCGCTGTACACCGACCACCTGGAGGGCTGGTTTAACGACCACGTATCGCCGGAATGGAACGAGCAGCGCGCTCGGGCCATGCTGGTACTTCAGGAAGAAAGCGAGCTGCAGGAGATTGTGCAGTTGGTGGGCATGGACGCCCTAAGCTGGAAGGATCGCCTCACTATGGAGGTAGCGCGTTCCATCCGCGAGGATTTCCTGCACCAGAACGCGTATGACGACGTGGACACCTTTACGTCGCTGGATAAGCAATTCCTGATGATGCGTTTGATTCTGGACTATTACGAAAAAGGCAGGCAGGCGCTGGACGCGGGCGCAAACCTGAGCGACGTGCTTAACCTGCCGGTACGGGAACGCATCGGCCGCAGCAAATACATACCGGAAAACCAGAAAAGCCAGTTTACGGAGATCGAAAACGAGCTTGCCGGGCAGGCGGCCGCGATTGCCGAGAAAGGGGAGCTTTAAGCGATGCTCAAAGAATACCGCACCATTAAAGAGGTCGTCGGCCCCCTGATGCTGGTGGATCAAGTGGAAGGCGTAACTTACAACGAACTGGTGGAGATACGGCAGCTCAACGGCGAAGTGCGCCGCGGCAAGGTGCTGGAGATAGACGGAAGCCGCGCGCTGGTGCAGCTGTTTGAAAGCAGCAACGGGCTGCAAATCAATACCGCCACTGCGCGCTTTCTGGGCCATTCCATCGAGCTTGGCGTCAGTATGGATATGCTTGGCCGTGTGTTCGACGGCATGGGTAACCCGCGCGATAACGGCCCCGCGCTGATCCCCGATCAGCGCATGGATATCAACGGAGAGCCGCTCAACCCCGCAGCGCGCGATTACCCAAACGAATTCATACAAACCGGCATCAGCGCTATCGACGGCTTGAATACCCTGGTGCGCGGGCAAAAGCTGCCGGTGTTTTCCGGCAACGGCCTGCCGCACGCCCAGCTGGCAACACAGATTGCCCGCCAGGCGAAAGTGCTGGGCGCAAATGAGAAGTTCGCCGTGGTGTTCGGCGCCATCGGCATCACGTTTGAGGAAGCCGAATATTTTATCAGCGATTTCCGCCGCACGGGCGCCATCGAGCGCGCAGTACTGTTTATGAACCTGGCCAACGACCCGGCCATCGAACGGATCGCCACGCCGCGCATGGCGCTGACCGCCGCAGAATACCTGGCCTACGAAAAGGATATGCACGTGCTGGTCATCCTCACCGATATCACCAACTACGCCGAAGCGCTACGCGAGGTTTCCGCCGCGCGCAAGGAAGTGCCCGGCCGCCGCGGTTACCCCGGCTACCTGTATACTGACCTAGCCAGTATTTATGAACGCGCGGGGCGGATTATCGGCAAAAAAGGCTCCATCACCCAGATCCCGATCCTCACCAGGCCGGAGGACGATAAAACCCAGCCGATCCCCGACCTGACGGGTTATATTACCGAAGGGCAGATTATCCTCAGCCGCGAGCTCTATCGCAAAGGCGTACAGCCGCCTATCGACGTGCTGCCGTCGTTAAGCCGACTGAAAGATAAAGGCATTGGCAAAGGCAAGACGCGCGAGGATCACGCTGCGACCATGAACCAGCTGTTCGCCGCCTATTCCCGCGGTAAAGATGCCAAGGAACTGGCTGTGATACTGGGCGACGCGGCGCTGACCGACGTGGATAAAAAATACGCCGCGTTCGCCGACGCGTTTGAAAAACAGTATCTGTCGCAGGGGTATCAGGCGAACCGAACCATCGAGGAAACGCTGGATATCGGCTGGGGGCTGGTTGCCATGCTGCCGCGCAACGAACTGAAACGTATCCGCGACGAGATGCTGGATAAATACCTGCCTGACAATACAATTGAGGAACACGGCGTAACCGCCGGGGAGGCGGAGTAATGGCCGCGGCATTGCTGCGCGTAAACCCGACCCGCATGGAGCTTACGCGTATCAAGCGTCGGCTGGTTACCGCGCGGCGCGGGCACAAGCTTTTAAAGGATAAGCGCGACGAGATGGTGCGTCAGTTTATCCTCCTGGTTCGTGAAAACGATCGCTTGCGCCGGGATGTGGAAAAGGAGCTTGGTATGGCGCTGGGCAACTTCGCCCTTGCGCGCGCCGTTACCGAACCCGCGATGATGGAAGAGGCGCTGCTGTATCCCGCCCGAAGCGTAACCGTGGATATGAGCATCCGTAGTATTTTAAGCGTACGCGTACCTGCTTTAGCCGTGCGGGAAGAAAAACGACAAACCACCCTGAGCTATGGCCTGGCCGAAACTTCAGCCCAACTGGACGGCACGATTGAAAGCCTGGCGGCGCTCTTGCCCAAACTGATTCACCTGGCAGAAGTGGAAAAAGCCTGCGACCTGCTGGCCGACGAAATCGAGAAAACGCGCCGCCGTGTAAACGCGCTGGAATACGTGATGATTCCGCAGTTTGAGGAAACCATTCGCTTTATCTCCATGAAGCTGGATGAAAACGAGCGCGGCAGCCTCACCCGTTTAATGAAAGTGAAAGATATGATACAGCAACGGGCGACAAACGGTTGATTTGAAACCGAAAAATGGGGAAGTGGAGCAAAGCCGCTTCCCTTTTTACGTAGGCCGTGCTATGCTTTGCAAGTAATGAAAGGGCGAGGCCCGTGTCCATTCGGGTGCGAACTCAGTATTGCGGGAGGAAAGTATGATTCGGTTTGAAAATGTAACGAAAACCTACGCGGGCGGTTCCGTAAAAGCGGTCGACAGCCTGAACCTGGAAATTGACAGCGGAAAAGTGTTTGGGTTCCTGGGCCCGAACGGCGCAGGCAAAACCACGACGATTAAAATGATGACGGGTATTCTCAACCCCGATTCCGGCACAATCTGGCTGGAAGACGTGGAACTGCTGAAAAACCCCATCGAGGCGAAACGCAAGTTTGGCTTTGTACCCGACACTTTCGAGATGTTCGAACGTCTTACGGGCATGGAATACTTAAACTTCCTGGCTGATATGTACCAGGTGGGGAACCGCGAGCGCAAGGAACATATGGAGAAATACCTGGAAAGGTACGAACTGAAGGACGCGATCCAGCAGCCGATCCGCAGTTTTTCCCATGGCATGAAACAGAAGCTGCAGATTATCGGCTCGCTGATTCACCAACCGAGCATCTGGGTGTTGGACGAACCGATGGTCGGCCTGGATCCCGCAAGCATGCGCGAACTGAAAAACGAAATGCGCGAATATTGCGCAAGCGGCAAGACGGTGTTCTTTTCCACGCACGTATTGGACGTGGCCGAGCGCCTGTGCGACGAGGTGGGCATTATCCGCCGCGGAAAACTGATTGCCCAGGGCGAACCGGATCAGCTGATGAAGCAGGATCAGGCGAGCACGCTGGAAGATTTGTTTTTAAACCTTACGGAAAAGGAGGAAGAATAAGCCGTGTTTCCCTACCTGAAAATCCTGATTCGGCAGCGTATTGCAGCTTGGAACCCTTCCACCTTTATGGGCGGGAAGAAAAGCAAAGTACGCTCCATCCTGTTCTTTTTACTGATCGCACTGTCGATGCTGATGCTCTACGGTATGCTCGTGGGTTTGGAATACCTGATGTACGGCGCGTTCAGCCAACTAGGTGAACCGGAAACGATGCTGGCGCTCACGGGTATTCTGTGCACAATGTTGACTGTGGTCACCGGATTTTTCTACATTTTTAGTGAATTGTTTTTTTCCAAGGATATCGCGTTCATGTCGGCGCTGCCCATTCGTTCCCGTGATCTTCTGACGGCTAAGCTGATTCGCATTTGGATCGGCGAGGCAGGCATCGCGCTGTTGATTTGCCTGCCGGTGATCATCCTATACGGCATCGGCCAAGCGATGGGCGTGCTTTATTACT
>JADGQP010000013.1 GCA_017881705.1 Christensenellaceae bacterium | reverse complement strand
TTAATCCAACGCCTTCCGACTCGCCCAAGCAGCGTTTCGGAAGGCGTTTTTAAATGTCACAAAAGCCAACTCATTAGCCCCGTTAAAATTCCGTCCGTCCCCTCGTCTTGCCTAAAAGGGGGCGGCCCTTCAATAATTCCCGTTAATCCAACGCCTTCTGATTCGCCAAAGCAGCATTTCGGAAGGCGTTTCTAATATCAGAAAATCCAATTCATAAAGCCCGTTATAACTCCGTCCGTCCCCTCGTCTTGCCCAAAAGGGGGCGGTTGGGAGGGGGATCTCAATCCCCCTCCCAAAGGGAGCTTTAGCGACCGCCCCAAAGGGAGCTTTGCTCCCGTTTACCGGCTGTAAATGCCCGTTTGCACTTCCCGCAGATAGGTTTCGATGCGCGGCACTCCTGGGGCGGCCAACGCGTCCTTCTGCGCCTGTTCGCGGTCGTAGGGCAGGGTAATCAGCCGAATATCCAGCGCAGCGGCGGGGTCGCGTTCTTCCCCTTCCAGGATGGCATAACAACACTTGGGCACGCCCATGGCGTTTCCCACACTGCCACAATTGAAAAACAGACCCTGGTTTAACGTACGCATCGCCTGGCGGTGCGCGTCGGCATACCCTACCACGTCGCAGGCAAAGCCGTTGCAATCGGTAAAAAACGGCTCAAGTAGCGCCGCGTCGTCCTGTGCCACCGCCAATTCCCGCATCATGGGGCGGCCGTGGAACAGGCGGATCCGGCGGCCGCTGAGCGTGAGCGTTTTTTCCAGCGGAAGATTGCGCAGAAACTCCAGACGTTTTTCGCCCAGCTGTTCCCAGTAAAAGCCGTCCGGCACGTATTGCCGGTAACCCACGCCGTAATCCCAGTTACCGCCGAGAATCAAATCGCAATTGGCGACCACCCAATCAAACGTGCGGTCGCTGCTGGGGCCTTTGCCCACCAGATCGCCAAGGCAGTACACATGGTCCACGCCGCGCCGCTTCAGATCCATCTCCAAAGCCTGCGTGGCCGGCCAGTTACCGTGAAAATCGGCGACCAAAGCGATGCGCATAGGGGAGGTCTCCTCTCTGTTTGAAGCTGTTTACGCCTTGGCGGCATAGGCCGCGTTGTGCACCAGCCTGCGCAGCCGGAAAATGGCGGTGCCGTCGCGCGTGGGGCATACGCGATTGGTCAGCAGTACCACGTAGAAACCATCGGTGGGGTCCAGCGTAAAGCTCACGCCGGTAAACCCTGTGTGCCCCACCGTTTCCCGCGGGAACAGGTCGCCCGCGTAGCCGTTATCGTACCAGGGGAGATAAAAACCCAACCCGCGCCCTTGCCCCATGCCTTCGGTATGGTTTTGCATCGCAAGCCTTACCGTAGCCGCGGACAAATACCGCGTTCCATCAGGCAACGCGCCCTGCGCTGCCAGCATCTGCATAAACAGCGCCAAATCGTCCGCCGTGGAAAACACGCCCGCGTTTCCGGCGACCCCGCCCAGGAGGCGCGCGTTTTCGTCGTGCACTTTGCCGCGAAGCAGCGTTCCGTCCGGCTGCCGCTCGGTCGGGGCGATATTGTCCCCCACGGGCAGGTAGCCCGTATGCGTCATGCGCAGCGGCCAAAAAACTTCCTGCGTCGCCAGCTCGTTGAGGGGCTGCCCGTACAGACACTCCAGCAGCTGCCCCAGCAACAGGTAGCCCGTGCTGCAGTACAGCACCTTTTCGCCGGGCGGCGAAACAAGCTGAACGTTGAGCAGCAATTCCGTTACGCGAGCGGGGTCGGTGGTAAGCCGCCATAAATGCACCCCGCCCGGCAGGCCGGATGTGTGCGTAAGCAGTTGGCGGATCGTGATCTCCTTTTTATCCTCCGGCACGTCTACAAACGCGCCGAGCTTATCCCACAGGCACAGCTTGCCGCTTTCCAGCGCGCGCAGCGTAAGCATGCCCACCACCAACGGCTTGGTAAGGGACGCGATATCAAACCGGGTCTGCGCATCGGCTTTGGGTTCCGTCGCGTCCGGCCCCAGGCGGCCGTAAAAACGCCGGAACAACACCCTGTCACCGCGCCCCACCAGCAGCGAGCCGCCGGGAAACACGCGGTTTTCAACGCCTTGCCGCATCAGCTCATCCACGCTGGCAAAGTCCAAAGCCGTCCGCCTCCTTTTACGACCCGGTTTTTGTTTGATTGCCGGTTTTATTTACGGCCGTATTGGCTCGCTCCAACGCACACGCTCCGCCCCATTGAGCTTTCGCAGGGCGCGCCACAGACTGCGTTTCGGATTCACCGCCACTTTATGTCCGCATAGCCGAAGCATCGGCAAGTCGCTGCGTGAATCGCCATAGGCGAAGGAGCTTTCATAGTCCAGCCGGTCGCCCTTTGCGGCCAGGTATTCAGCCAAGCGCAGCGGCTTTTGTATACCGCGGCAGTTCTCGCCGCACACACGGCCTTCAAAAACGCCGTTCTCGTTCACATCAAGGCGGGTACACACGAGGTCCGTAACGGCCAGCCGATCCTTCAGCAGTTTCAGGTAAAAATACGAGGAGGCCGAAACCAACAGCGTTTCGTGTCCCGCCTCGCGGTGTCGGGCAATGGTTTGCAGCCCTTGCGGACGCAGCCTCGGCACGAGAACCGTGTTCACAAAATCGAGCGATATCGCTTCAACTTCCGCCGTGCTTTTCCCGTCAAGGAAGGAAAACACGCTCTCCTTGGCACTTACGGAGGAACACAGGCGCAGACCGTACAGCAGCGCCGTCCACAGCAAAAACACCGCCTTGCGCCTACCTAGCAAACCCTTATGCCATGCATACCGGCAAAAAAGGAGGATAGAATCCCCTTGGATCAAGGTACCGTCAAAATCAAACAAGGCGTAGGTTTTCTGCATGGTTGGCATTCCCTTCGGTTCAGGCGGCTGACGGGGCGCGCTTACGGCCGCCTTTCGCAACCCAGTATAGCACGCGCGCGTATGGCTTGCCAATAGCGCCGCGCTTGACACGTTCCGTTCCTTATGGTACCTTCTGTACGAATTGACAATCGGAAAATGCTGAGGATATCGCTGCGCCGGCGGCCACGCGGAGCCGCCCGGAGCCCGGGGAGGCATAACGATGGCGGCAAAGCGTCGAACCCTACATTATTGGCTGTTCGGAGCCGCGATGGCGCTTGCGTTGTTTGCGACGCTGGCCCTGATCGGTAATTTCCGCTACGAAAACTCGGACGATCTGCTGATGGTCAAGCCGTTCATGGGCTTTGAAGGCGGTATATCCGCTGATTTTACGCTGTATACACACACGTTGCTGGCTTGGGCGCTGCACGGGCTCAGCATGCTGTTTCCCGCCGTAGCCTGGTTTTCCGTATACCAAATCGCGCTGTTGTTTTTAAGCGTTACGGTACTGGGCAAGAGCGTGGCTCAGCTTACGAAGGATCGCCGCCGCCCATGGCTGGCCGCGTTTTTCACCGATGCTTTGCTGCTTGGCGGTTTTGCCGTATTCGCATGCTGCCGCGTAAGTTACACCAGCACGGCTGGCCTTGCCGGCGCGGCTGCCATGGCACAGTTGCTCTCGTCCGGTTTCGGCGTAGAAGCCGGGGAACTGCGCGTGCGGGATACACTGCCCAGCCTGTTGCTGCTGATCGCCGCGTATTGCCTGCGTGCCGTAAGCGTGGTGCCCGCGCTGTGCTTCGTTGGGTTATGCTTTGTTACCCGCGGGCTTACGCTTCGAAAAACGCAAGGCTCCACATGGCGGCGTGCCGTGCGTCCGCTGCTGATCGCGCTGGCTGTGTACGTGGGCGTGTTCGGCGCGCTGGCGGGAATCCGGCAGGTGGAAATCGCCATGCGCGGCTTGCAGCCCTACATGGCCTGGCAGGATGCACGGATAAAGCTGATGGACTACACGGATTTTCAAACCGACCCTGCGCCCGCGCTCGCCGCAAATAGCGGGCTGTCCGCAGCCGAGGTGGAAATGGTGCGGCAATGGTATTTCATGAGCGCCGATATCGACACGACGGCGCTTACCAAACTGGCGGCCGCATATGGGAACACGCAAGACGGAAACGCTTTTTCGCGCCTGGCCTCGTTTTTCTCCCAAAACCCCCGGTACGCTGCCATGGCAGCCACGATCGCGCTGCTTACGCTGCTGTGCTTCCTGGGCGCACGCAGGCATCACTACCTGACCGCAGCCGCAGTAACCGCGCTGCTGGGTGCGTTGGTGATGCTCCTCTATCTGGGCATACGGGGGCGGCTGGTAGGCCGCGGCGTAGATACGGTACTGATGCCCTGCGCCGCGATGCTGTTTTGCCTTGCGCTGCTTAGCCTGCCGCCGATACACAGCCTTCGCGCGGGCGCGCGCATCGCCACACTTGCCCTGCTTGCGCTTACGCTGGCCGTGTCCTCCCTGAACCTACGCGATACCTACCGCGCCGTAACACGCACGCCGGACGCGACATCCCAGCAGCGGGAAGCAGAGCTGGAAACTTACGCCCTGAGCCACGCCGACCTACTGATTGTTCGCAGCACATCGCTTTTAAGGGATACGCGGCTACTTCCCGACTGTTCCGCCGGTATGCCTGCCAACATCGCCCTTTGGGGGGATTGGGGCTGCCGCACGCCAAGCTGGAACCGCCAGCTGGCTCGCTTCGGGCTGGACGCGGAACATTTTGCCGCGCAGGATTGGCTCGGTGGCCGAATCGTATTCGCAGCAGCCACTGAAACGGACGCCGCGCCGCTGATCGCCTATCTTTCCGAAGCGCTGGGTACGGCGGTGGAAGCCACACCGTACGGAGACTACGGAACGCTCCTGTTTTTCAAGTTTCAAAGCGCGCAATAAAAAAGGGAGCCTTCCCAAAAAGGGGAAAGCTCCTGTATAGCTTCGGAGAGGCTTGCGCCTCTCCGCGGTTGTCGGATAGGCCTTTAGGCGTTATCCGTACCGACGATCTCGATCTTTTTAGCTTCCTTCTTGGGCGCGGGCTGCTCCTTAGGCAGGGTGACCATCAGCACGCCGTTGCGGTAGTCAGCTTTGATGTTCTCAGCGTCAACGCCTTCCAGGTTGAAGCTGCGTTCCACATGGCCGCTGCGCCGCTCGCTGTAAAGGTAGTTGCCCTGTTCTTCCTTCTTCTCCTCGTTCAGGTCGGCGCTGATGGTAAGGGTGCCGTCGTCCACGCTGACGTTCAGCTTGTCCTTGGGCACGCCGGGCAGTTCAGCTTCCAACTCGTAGGCCTTTTCGTTCTCACGCATGTCCACACGGAAGCCCGCAGGGCCCATGAGGTCGCTCATGTCGAAGAACGAGCGGAAAAAGTTATCGTTCACAAAAGTCGAAGGCAGTTCACGGGTGAGGTTACGACGGAAAGGTACTAAGGTATACATAGTGCATCCTCCTTCAAATTCGGGCTTTCATTGCCCATTCAAAAATACTGTTTGCTGGTTTGAGGTTGCCCTTTCGGGTTTTCCCCGAACCGTGACTATAGGATAGCATCAAGGTCAAAGATAGTCAAATGTTGATTGACCGAATAATGGTCAATAATAGTCAGCTTTTAATGTGATTCATAAAATCTCGTGCTTTTTTGTGTATTTTCTTCGTTTTTCTTTACTTTTTGAGTGCTTTCTGATGGTATACTATTACCATAATTCCATAATATGGAGATGTTACAGGTGGGAAAAAGAGCACAAGAAAACAAAGACTCCGATGACCCTCGGTTCTTGATAGAACAGTATAAGGTTCTATCCGACAGAAGAACAAACCATAACAGCTTGCTTTGGGAAACGCCCGCAATGTTCTTTACGGCGCAAGCCTTTTTGTATAATATCGCATTAGGCAGCAGTGACAATTTCCCTTGGTGGTCCCGCGCTGTCGCTGCGTTCGTATCCTTCGTTTTCAGCGTTCTCATGGGTCTGTTGTTTGAAAATCATCGCGCTATGGAAATCAGCGATGCCGAGCAAATGCTGAATATCGAGAATTACTTGATTAAAAATTGCAATCAAATTGGCCTTATCATCCATACGATACCTGGAAAACGTAACTATCTAGATATACAGGATGATAGTAAAAGTTCATTTGTACGCGCTACACTTCTTAATCGAAAAAAGATTACAAGACGCAATTTCATACCCTCTTTCGAGATTTGGAAATATGGGTTTCGAT
>JADGQP010000140.1 GCA_017881705.1 Christensenellaceae bacterium | reverse complement strand
TGCCCTGGAGGAATCCGGGCTGGAAGGAGATTGGGACTTTGTTAACTAAACTTTTTCGGTACCTGAAACCCGGCGCGGCCTCTCTTATGGCGCTTTCGATGTTGGTAACCCTGTTGCCCGCCGGCGTCGCCGAGAAGACTGCGGAGGACAACGCGGGAGATAACTATGTTTATATTGAGGGAACGGATACGCAGCACGAGCTGATGGCGTATTCCAAGCAGATTATCCAAGCAGACGGTTTGTATTTCAAGGATTTAAACAACAATGGCAAACTGGACGTGTATGAAGATTGGCGCCAGGATGCCGATACCCGCACTGCGGACCTGCTTTCGCAGATGACGGTGCGCGAGAAGATCGCTCAAATGCAGCATCCCACCTTCACCCCTAAGGACGACGGCTCTTACCCCAACTATTTACAGAAGTGGAACGAGACCGAGAATATCGGTTTTGTGCTGGTACGCGAGTTCAACATGCCTAACAGCGTAAGCACGGCGGCCACCACTATGAACCAGCTGCAAAAGTGGTGCGAAAGTTCCACCTTGGGCATTCCCGTGGTGGTATCAATGGATTCCGTGCATGGTGCTTCATATGTGAATGGCGCGACCGTGACCGGGCATAACCTGTCCCTGGCGGCCACGCGGGACGAGGGCCTGGTTACCAAGCTTGCGGAAATTCAACGCCAGGAGATGATGGCCATCGGCGTTCGCATGACCCTGTCTCCCGAGGCGGATATTGCTTCCGAACCGCGGTGGGGTCGCGTTATGGAAACCTTCGGCGAGGACCCCGATTTAGTGACCGAAATGGTGACGGCGCAGATTGTAGCCTACCAGAACGGTACCGACGGCGTGAACGAAAACGGGCTCATCGCCTGCATCAAGCATTTTCCGGGTGCAGGCCCGCAGATGGACGGGCTGGACCAGGCGCCGATCGTATCCACCGATGAGAGTATGCAAACGCACCTGAAGCCCTACTATGCCGCCATCAAAGCAAACGTGGGTGCCGTGATGCCCTATTACAGCATTCCGCTGGCGCTGGACACCACGGCGGCACTGGGCAGTAAGGCGACCCTGCAGGACCTGCTGCGCGATAAAATGGGGTTTAAAGGCATTATCCAGACCGACTGGGGTATGATCTGGGGAATTCAGCAATCCACCGCCATGTGGGGCGAGGAGTGCTCCGAGGAGGACGCCATCCTGATTGGTGTGATGGATGCCCAGGTAGACGCCATCGGCGGCGAATCCCTGCGGCTCATCGACCAGATGCAGGATCTGTACGACGCGGGCTCCATTACCGAGGATGTGCTGAACTCAGCGTGTACGCATATCCTGTGTGAAAAGTTTGAGTTGGGCATATTCGAAAATCCCTATGTAGACGTGGATAACGCCGTAGCCTACGTAGGCAGCGCCGAGAACCAGGCAGTGAACCTGCAAGCCGCGGAAGAATCCATGACGCTTTTGAAGAACGATGGGATCCTGCCGCTGGATTCCACGAACAAGAAGATCCTCGTTGCGGGCTTACGCGCTGGAGATATGGACAGCCTCTGCGGTGGCTGGACCTCCAGCCAGGAGGGCTCCACGCTGGTGCAGGCGCTTACGGACCTGGCTGGCGAGGGCGGCCAGATCATCTATGAGGCGGAGGATGTGGACAAGATTAAGGAAGAAGCGTCGCAGTGCGATGTAGCCATCGTAGCCATTGGCGAAGTTGCCTACCAGCATAATCCGCCTTGGGGGTACAACACGCTGGAAATCACGGATTCTCAGCAGCAGGTGCTGGAGGCTGTGAAATCCACCGGCATCCCGATAATCACTGTGGTTATAGGCGGACGCCCGTACATCCTCACCTGGTGCGACGAGAACACAGACGCGATTTTGATGGCCTATTATCCCGGCCAACAAGGCGGTATTGCCATCGCAAAGACCCTCTACGGCATGAACAACCCCACCGGCAAGCTGCCCATCGCAATGCCGCGGGATATGGAATCCGTGGAGAAGCAGGAAAGCGATATCTGCTTTGATCTTGAGAACCCACTTTACGATTACGGCTTCGGACTGAGCTACGACAAGTAAGAATGCGTCGGCCTGCGCGGTGGCTATGCGAGTACCGGCCCCCGCGCAGGTATTTTTTACGAGGAGAGTGCATATGCGGAAAATACTCAAACGGCATCCCATGTGGCCGCTCATCATTCCGGCGCTTATCCTGCTTTATTTCGTCTATGTTTCGCTCGGGTGGAACGTGTGGGTTTCCGTGTCGGATTGGAGAACCGGCTCGCTCACGGCCAGTTATGGCTGGGGTGGGTTCGGTGCGTATGTGAAGATGTTCCAAAGCGAATACTTTGGTTCGTCATTATTAAATACGTTGTTACTCTTCAGCCTCATTCCTCTGTGCCTATTGCTGGGGCTCGGCCTTGCGCTGCTTATGGACCAAGGCCTGCGGGGAACGACGCTTTTTCGAAACCTCGTCCTTTTACCCTTTGCCCTGTCCTTCGTGGTCACGGGCACGGTATGGGCGTGGATGTACCGGCCCAGCAACGGCGTGCTGAATTCTTTTCTCGCGTTGTTCAATATCGACACCTCGGGCCTGATGTGGACGTCCAGCAATGATACGGTGATGCTTTCCATCATCCTGGCGCTGGTTTGGCAGTTTTCGGGGTACGTGGCGGTCATCTTTCTGGCAGGCATCAAATCCGTGCCGCAGAACGTGATTAACGCCGCCATGCTGGATGGCGCGTATTCGCCGCGCATTTATCGAAAGCTCATTATTCCCCAGCTGAAAGGGGCAATGGGCTCGTGCGTTACCATACTGGCAATGTACGCGTTGCGCTCCTTCGATTTTATCGTCTCGCTGGTAGGCTATACCAAGTCTGCGGCGTGGACGCTGCCTGTGTGGATGTATCAGGAGGCGTTCCAAAAAAACAATTTCGCGCTGGCCGCAGCCATCAGTTGTTTTCTTTTAGCACTGGTGCTGGTGTTGATTCTCCCGCTTACATACTGGACCAATAAGAGGACGTGATACCGTGGAAAGACGCATAAGCATCGAAAGAAACAAGCAAGATCAGGCGACGCAAACTGCAAAGATCAGACCGCGCTGGCATACATATGCGCTTCATGCGATTTACTACCTGCTGATGATCGTATTCGTGGTCTTTTATATGCTGCCTTTTTGGGGAACGCTCACTACCTCGCTCAAGTCCAACAGCGAGGTGATGACCTCCAACCCTGTGGCATGGCCGCAGCAGGTGACCGGAGAGGGTTACGTTTCTGCTTTCGAGGAATTGAGCGGCCCGCTGCTCAACAGCGTATTCATCACTTTAGGCGGTGCGATCGGCTCTGTTTTCCTGGGCTCTATATGCGCCTATGCGCTGAGCAAGTGGAAGTTTAAGTTCGGCAACCTGTTTTTTATCCTGCTGGTAGCGGCCACCTACCTGCCCTATCAGGCGATATTGATCCCGTTGTTGCAGACGATTAACGCCCTGAACCTTTACGACAATGTTTTAGGCTTGATACTCGTCCACTCGGTGTTTGGCATGTCCATGTGCACCGTGATGATGCGCGGCTACTATTCCGACGTGCCGGACGTGCTGATAAAACAGGCCATGATCGACGGCAACGGCCCGTGGCAGATTTATCGCAAGATTGTGCTTCCGAATACCAAGATCGCCACCATCACCGTGTTCGTATTCCAGTGCACCTCTATTTGGAACGAGATGCTCTTCGCATTGGTGTTGGGCGGCTATTCTTCCAAACCAGCCACCATCGCCCTTAACGAGCTGGCTGGCACCATGGCAGCCGAGTACAATGTGCAGATGGCGGGCTCCATCCTTTTAGCGCTGCCGGTGCTGATACTGTACATCTTTATGGGTAAATACCTGATTCGCGGCTACATGGCCGGCGCTGTTACGGCTTCTTGATGAACTGGAATTACGAAGGGAGACACCGTTATGAAGGTTCCTATGACACGGCGGCTGGGTGCCGCGCTGACCGCTTTGGCGCTTTTAATTTCCGTGATGCCCGTCGCATTGGCGGAAGAAACGAAGCTGGAGCAGCCCGATTTTGGCATGACCTCGATAGAGATTATTGAACAGGACGGATACAAGTTCAAGGACCTCAATAAAAACGGCAAGCTGGACCCGTACGAGGATTGGCGGCTGAGCGCCGAGGTGCGCGCCGCGGATCTGCTGAGCCAGATGAGCTCCGAGGACAAGGCGGCACAGATGCTGCACGTTACGATGGTTACCCTGAAGGAGAACTGGTTCAACGAACTGGACATCGGTTTCGCCCTCGCCTATACCTACCTGGCCGACGGCGCTGAAACCGCGGCCAAGAACACCAACGAGATCCAGACGCTGGCAGAATCTTCCCGCCTGGGTATACCGGTGATATTTTCTATGGATTCTGTGATCGGCGCAAGCTGGGTGGACGGCGCCACTGTGCTTCCGGATCAACTGACCCTGGCCGCAACCGGTGATCCGGAGATCGTGCGCCAGTTAGCGGAGATCCAAAACCGGGAAATGCGCGCCATCGGCGTTCGCATGAGCCTGTCCCCTGTGGCGGACTTGGCTACCGACCCGCGCTGGGGCCGTGTGCAGGAGTGCTTTGGCGAGGACGCGGACACGGCAAAAGCAATGGTGGTTGCCGCCATTGAGGGGCTACAGGGCGGGTCGACGCTTACGGACGAATCCGTCATGGCCTGTGTGAAGCACTTCCCGGGTTCCGGCTCGCAGACTGCGGGCGTGGACGGCACCCCCCTGGTATATGACGATGATACGTTCCCGGTCGCGCTGAGCGTGTTCCAAGCGGCGATTGACGCGGGTGTTGCCTGCATTATGCCCTACGGCTATTCTACGGTGCCCTATCTGGGCGGCGACGCCGTGGACAACTACGCGCATGAATCTTCAACGGTCATGACCGATCTGTTGCGCGGCAAACTGGGCTTTAAAGGCATCATCCAGACAGACTGGGGCCTGAGCCCGACGGCTGCCGCCGTGGCCGGAGCGGACGTATTGGGCGGCGCGGGCCAGCGCGAGATCAGCAAGATAGTGGATGCGCTGAGCGAGGAACAGCTGGATGAGAAGGTAGAAAAAATCCTCGTGGCTAAGTTCGAGCTGGGCATATTCGAAAATCCCTACGTGGATGTGGATAACGCAGTGAAAGTGCTGAGCGATCAGAACTCCAAAGACGCCGTGAAGGAAGCGGCAGCCAAGGCGCTGACGCTGGTTAAGTATGAAAATGTGACGCCTCTGGAAGATCAGAAGCTGATCGTGGCCGGATCCCTGGCGGAGGACGGACACGCGCTGTCCAGCGGTTGGACCGTGGACAACTACCAAGCCAAGAACATTGTAACAGCGCTTGAGGAGAAAGCGGGCGCCGATAACGTGACCTACATCGGTGACGACGTTTCCCTGGTAAAAGACCATTATCCCGAAGGTACTACGGCTATCGCCGTGGTAGGGGAGGCTACCGGAACGCATGAGCCTGCGTGGGGAACCGGCACGCTGGTATTTCCGGACACTCAAACCGATATGGTGAAGGCGCTGAAAAACAGCGGCGTTACTGTGATAACGGTCGTGTTAATGAACCGCGCCTATGTGCTGACCGACATGGTGAAGAACAGTGACGCAGTGCTGCTTGCGTACCGGCCCGGCATGACTTCGGGCGCGGACGCGATAGCAGAAGCGCTTTTCGGCAAGCATGCGATTACCGGCCGCACGCCTTTCCAGATTCCCGCGTCAATGGACCAAGTGCTGGCACAGCGCGAGGACGTAGCGAAGGATATTGTAGATCCCCTGTTCGATTATGGCTACGGTATCGATGTGGAAACATTCGGGCAGTGATGCCGTTTTTGAACCTTCCCGCACAAAAAAACGCATCAAGGGATGAAGCGATCATAACCGACACAAACGCAGAAAGGTGAACCATATGGCATCGATAACGATCAAAGATATGAGCGTATCCTATACAAAAGGCAAGACCCACGTGATCGACGGTATGAACCTTCAGGTGAAAGATGGCGAGTTCTGCGTGTTCCTTGGCCCTTCCGGGTGCGGCAAATCGACGGCCATGCACTGCATCGCGGGCCTGCTGCAGCCCACCAAAGGGCAGATCCTTTTCGGGCATACGGTTATGTCCTCTGACGGTAAAAAGGATTTTGTGCCGCCGCAGGAACGAAACATCGCCATGGTGTTTCAGGAATACGCGCTTTACCCTAATATGACTGTACGTAAAAACATGTCCTTTGCCTTGGAAACCAAGAAGACGCCCAAAGATGAGATTGCCAAGCGCGTGGATTCCATGGCGCAGATGCTTGAAATCAACCCTCTGCTGGATCGCAAACCATCGGAGCTTTCCGGTGGCCAGCGCCAGCGCGTGGCATTGGGCCGTGCCCTTGTGCGGGACCCGCAGGTGTTTCTTTTGGACGAGCCGCTGGGCAACCTGGACGCGAAACTGCGCGATCAGGTGCGCTACGAGCTTAAAAAGATCCAGGCGCAGTTGGGCGTGACGACCATCTATGTGACCCACGACCAGACGGAAGCCATGACAATGGCGGATCACATCGTGCTGATGAAGGACGGCCACATCATGCAGCAGGGTACACCTAACGAGCTGTACGACCATCCCAACTGCCTATTCGTGGCTGGCTTTCTGGGCACGCCGCAGATGAACAATTTCGACACAGAAGTTGTCGAGCGAGCGGATGATGGTTATTGCCTGAGGACCGCGAATTTCTCGTTAACGGTTCCGAAGGAAATGAACGCCTGCCTGCGCGATTACGCAGGGGAAACGATCGTAACCGGCATCCGTCCCTCCGATTTCGAACTGGCGGAGGAAGGGGAGACAGACGCCATTCCGGCGGTAGTGGACTCCATCGAGCCGCTGGGCGACGCGTTTTTGGTGTATGTAACGGTTGGCAAGAACGTGGTCGTGTTCAAATATACCAAGGAGAATGCGCCCACGGCTAAGGAGATCATGCTCAAGCCCTGCATAGCCAAGCTGCACCTTTTCGACAGGGAGAGCACGAAGCGGATTAACGTTTAACATGCTTGGAAACGATGACTTCTGAACAAGGCCTACAGTTTAAAGCACGGAGATCTCGTGAAAAATAAGCGCAGAAAGAGAATTTCGTGAATGTGTGACTACGCTGTTGCCCAGCGTAGTCATTTCATACCATGGTGAATTTGTCTTGTTGAGGATAACGACTTCGGTGACGGTCGGATTTTAGAATTTAACACCCCGTTAACTCGTCAATGTGAGATTCCATTTAGGCCATACAGGGTTCTGAGAACGCTCCCGATAACGACTTGTTGGCTATGTAAACTATGCGAGTAAAACCTCCATCAGCGACTGATAAACCGCATGAGGCATATCCAGCGCCAGCAAATCGCTGATTGCCAGCTTCACATCTTTATCATCCGAAAGAATCGCAGAGATGCGGTCTTTTAACTCATACGCTATCTGCGCGTTCTGCAAAATCTCAGTACAGCGCGGGAGCGGGTCGTTCTCCGAAAGCACCAGTGAATCCCGGAATAGAAACGTTAAGGAAGAACCGGCCGGCACATCGCTGATGGTAACTGACAGTCGGCGTGTGCACTCATCATAACAAACTATGGGGACGAGTTCTTTCCCTATTTCGTTCGTTACCAATAGCGAGGCGTTCGCTTCCACACCCATAAACCGAATCGTATATTCACGTTTTTTCGGTATGAAGCGCTGCGGCTTTCCAGTGGAGAGCGTAAAACGGGTCGCGTTTCCGTCGCGCCATTGCAGAGAAAAACTTGTTGTGGAAATTTCTCCGGCCTCGTACGCCATGGTTTCGCCATCGTCCTCGTATAGGTTAAAAGCTCCGTCCGCACCGCCGTATACGCGTATTTCGAGCGTTTCGGGTAATTTTACGCCGTTTTGACGGCTTTCCATTTCACCCGCCATGGGAACAATCGCGCCCGCCTTCGCCAGCACCGGTATCTGTGAAAGGGGTCGCCACATGGGTAGGCTCCGACCGCCCTTCAGCCGAAGGCCGTTAAAGAAATCAAAATAGGTGCCTTCCGGCAGCCAAACCGTTACACAGGACAGTTTCGCCTCCGGGTCCAACGGCTGCGTTATAGGCGCCACAAT
>JADGQP010000139.1 GCA_017881705.1 Christensenellaceae bacterium | reverse complement strand
CGCCGCTGGACAAAGCGTTTGGCTACGCGGGCGATAAAGCCCTCCAAACAATCGACCGCATGGGCCGTTACCTGCGCGTCGCTTACCATTCCGTATCGGGCGGGCGCATGGACGAGCGCACGGTAGATACGCTCAAGGACGAAATGCGCCCCGTGGTACGAGCCTTTTCCGCGCATGAGCTTGCTAACGCGCTCAATCTTTGGATGCGCTCGCCGCACACGCTGCGTCGGCCCACCGGCGAAACCGGCGCGTACGAGTATATCGTGAGGCGCGGGCTTGCGGCGCTGCGGCCTTTCATATGGCAGGGAGAACCTCCTCGCCGCGTGTATATGCGCGGTTCGGCCACGCGTCCGCAAACTGCCCGCATCTGCGCCTGCGCGCGCGGGCCGCGTCGGCCCGCGCTGCCCTCCGCACGCAGCCACGGCATAACCGCGCTGCGCGCCGGCCATGCCCGGTAAAGAGCAAACCCCAATTTTTACAATATTGTACCGCTCGTTAAACCTTGCACGATATGACTGATATTGATACGCAACCATGATGCTCGCACGCGTTACCGTCTCGGTCGGTGCCGGGCACGCAGTGGCACCAGCAGGCGGCCGATGATTTAGGGGTTGTGAACCGACCCGTTTTTTGGTATAATTATTGATGGTATATCAAAAAACGTAACGTATCTTGATCCGCCGCGGATCCATCACAACGTAGGCAATCCGGTATAAGGAGTGCGAGATCTTGAGCGATAATTTCGACAATCGTCCCAAACGGCGCGGTAATCAGCCCGCGGACGTCAACCCCTGGGAACGGGATCCCTTTATGGCTTATGACGATCCGGCGCTTGCCCCTTCGGGCGACAAGCCGTTGCAGCCGGGCGTGGAAGGCGACGCTTTGTACGGCAGTTCTCAGCCGACCCGGGAGGATTCCGGCGCGCCGGAACCGCTGGGAGGCAAACCGGATTTCAGCGCGCCTCCAGCGGGATATAACGCGAACCGTCCTGATTTTGTAGGCAGCGCCATACCCGCTTCCGCCCAACCCACAAACGAAGATTTTGCCGCCGGTGTGCGCGCGGCCCGCGGCGCGTTTGCCCCGCAGGTTGTCAGCAAACATACCACCGTGGAGCGCGAACCCGCCGTGACTTACGAAAGCAATGAAGAAGCGCCGTCCGCCGCGTCGCAGGCGCCCCGTCACCGCCGCGCGGGCCGCGCCTCACAGCCGGAGGTTCCGACCGAAGCCGCCTCTGCCCCCTCCCGCGCCGTCCCACGCGCCGCGCAGCGGCCGCTGCCGGACTTTGACCCCTTTGAGGCTGGCGACAGCGAAACTGAAACCGCCGAAGAACCCGCGAGGGATTTCCGCCCCGTGGTCACCCCTTCTGCCACGCGCAGGCCCGCCGTGCCCGGCGAGCGTTACAGCGGCGCGCGCACCGCCGTTCCGCTGGAAGGCGCGCCCATGCGCCGCCCCGTAACGGGTGAACGCGATCTTCCGCCCGAAAGCGCCGAGCTTCCGCCCGCGCGCAGGCAGGCGGCGCCCCTCCGCCCCGCGCCCGATGACGCGCGCGAACGCCGCCCCCAGGCGGCTCCCGCCGCGGATAACGATTATCACCCCCCGGCGCAGAACACGGCTGAACCTCGCCGCGAAGCCCGGGTTAATGACGAACCGAATTTCAGCAACCGTTTCGTTTCGCGTAAAGACCATTCCGAGCAGGGCTCTGCCGCCTCCGTACAACGCCCCCGTTATGACTTTGAGGATGAGTACGAGGAACAGCCCGCACGCAGGCACGGCGGCGCGCTGGTGCCCATCATTGTGGTTTTGCTGATTATCGGTGCGCTGCTGGCAAGCATACTGTTACCCAACTGGCAGGCAATGGACAGCGGTCTGGGCGTCGCAATGTCTAAAATAAAAAGCACCGTGACCGATACGTTCGACAGCCTGAAAAACAAAATTTTCCCCGAGGAAGTCAGCATCAAGAGTTTCTCGGTCAGCCCTTCTTCCGCCACCGCGCCGGTTGATCTGGTGTTTACGGTGCAGGCGTCCTCGTCGGTATCGACGATTAAGATCGTGGATCAGAACGGCCAAACCGTTCTGCAAAAGAGCGTAACCGATCCGGACCTGCCGCAGGACGCGATTACCAAGAACAGCAGCAATAACATCTGGATGCTCCACTACACCTTCGAGGCGGCTTACAGCGGCATTTTTGCCGTACAACCCATGAAAAAAGACGGCACTTTCGGCGACAGCGTACCGCTAACCCAGCCGGTTGAGATCGCCGCGCCCGTAGCCGCCGTGCCGCCCATTCAGGATTTTGAGGACGAGGTGGATTACAGCAGTACGCCGGTTATCGTCCACTTTACGGTGGACACCAGCCTGGATGTAACAGCCCTGCAGATCGTCAACGATTACGGAGACATGATCGCCGAAGCCTACTTGAACGACGCCGACAACCAGGCGCAGGAGATTGGCAATGCCCGTGAGTGGACCCTGAACGCCGAATTTAGCGCCGATTACTCCGGCAGTTTCTTCGTCCTGTACGAGCTGACTTCGGATATCAATTTTACGCAAAGCGATTACAGCGTGGACGTAGATCTGCAAATCAATGCGGGTGAAGATACCGCTACGGCCGCCCCGCAGGCGACCGGCAGCCCCACGGACGAAAGCAGCCAGGATGGCGCAGCTTTAACGGATGAAAGCGGCCAGGATGGCGTGGCTCTCACGGATCAGGGCGAACCGATTACAACCCGGGAAGCCGGCAGCGAAACCACTTTGCCGCCTACGGAGGCAACGGCCGGAGCGCAGGTTGCCCAAACGCCATCGCCGGAACCCGCCCAGGAAGCGACCGCCGCGCCTACGGCCGAGCCTACGCCCGAACCTACGGCCGAGCCTACTGCCGAACCCACGGCGGAACCCACCCCCGAGGGCACGCCGGAACCGACCGTTGTACCCATTCTCACCGCCGCGGCGGACGATTCGGCTCAGCCTTCTGCCCTGAAGCTGACCAGTAAAACGTATGAGGGCCTGAAACTGAAAACCGATTATTCGCGCGACACCAAGCTGGTGCTCAACGATCCGTTCAAATACGCCATGTGGGATCAAAGCGGCGTGCTCACTTTCCGCGGCGGCCCATTCAGACAGAACGCGGCTTCCGGGACGGTGGAAATCAGCGCCGCCACGATGACCCAACTGTGGAAAGTACCCATGGATGGCTCCATTAAGGGAAAAAGCGCAACGCTTACCGGCGTATCGTGGCCCGGCCAGCCGCTGATTGTGAAGTGGCCCACCCAGCTGCGCGCGATTCTGGGCATCAGTTCCGATGCGAAAGACACCAAGGCGCTTAAAGAAGTAATCGTCGGCGGGCAAAACGGCTACCTCTATTTTGTCGATCTGGTAACCGGCACAAATACGCGCGAACCCATAAAGCTCGGCTGGCCCTCCAACGGCGTATTGTCGCTGCAAACCAACGCCTCCCCCATGCTGGCCGTGGGCCAGCACCTGAGCGTACTTGCCAGCAAGAAGATCGACAACGGCCTGCACCTGTTCAATCTTCTGGATAACAAAGAACTGGCGCTTTTAAACGGGCGCGACAAGCTGATGCAAACCAACTTCAGCGGGTTTAACGGCGCGCCCCTGTTCGATATGAGCACCGGCACCATGATCGTGGGTGGCGAAAACGGCCTGCTGTACACCATGGAGCCGCAGGATGCTTTTGACCATGTTGTGGGCACACTGAAGATCACCCCGACCTACCAGCGTTATTCCTGGAAAACGGCCAAGGAAGCGGCCAAGGAAACCAACGTGGATGGCGCTGTGGCCATGTACGGGCCTTATGCGTATTTCGCCGACCAGACCGGCATCCTCCAATGTGTGGATGTCAATACCCTCTCCCCCGTTTGGGCAGTGGATACCGGCGACAACGTGGACGCAACCCTTGCGTTGGACATGGAAAACGATTCTACCGTGGCGCTCTATACCGGCAATACGATCGTAAACCAGGGCCGTAACGGCGTATGCACCATCCGCCGTTTGGACGCGCTCACCGGCAAACAGGCCTGGGCCTTCGCGGTGCCGAATCTTACCTACGACAGCAAGGCTGAGATGGGCTGCTACGCCAGCCCTGTCGTGGGCGAAAACTCGGTGAGCGATCTGGTGTTCTTCACCGTCACCAATGGTTCCAAGGATGCCACGGTCTACGCGCTGTCCAAATCCACAGGCGCCGTTGCCTGGAGCCAGGCGTTGGATAGCTCCACGCTGTCCAGCCCCGTAGCCGTGTATAACGAAGCCGGCGACGCTTGGCTGATCCAGGCGCAGAGCAATGGCAAACTGCTGATGATGAACGCAAAAACCGGCGCGGTGCTCAACACCTTACAGTTGGAAGGCAGCGTGGAATCCTCGCCGGCAGTCTACCGCGACGTGCTGGTCATCTGCACCACGGGCGCGGGCACCAGCAACATTTATGGCATAAAACTGCAATAGGAGCGTGCTAGGCGCATGAAAATCTATCTGGACGCAATGGGTGGTGACCACGCGCCGCAGGCGGCCGTGGAAGGCGCACGGGAGGCGCTGAGCCTGTTCCCCGAGCTTACACTGGAACTGGGCGGCCCCCTCGAGGCCGTGCAGGCGGAGGTAGAGCGCGTTTTTGAAAGCGTCCCTGAACTCAAAGCGCGCCTGACGTTCGCCGATTGCCCCGAAGTGATTACCAACGACGAATCGCCCGTAATGGCCGTACGGCAAAAAAAAGGCAGCGCTATCGTGGATGGAATGCTCAAACTGCGCGACCACCGGGT
>JADGQP010000138.1 GCA_017881705.1 Christensenellaceae bacterium | reverse complement strand
GGTGGTATGCACCGCGCCTTCAAGGCGAATTTACTGGCCGCATCTCAAGACGCACCGAACGATCTATCAATTGCAATTCTTGCCCTACCACTCGTAAACGAGCTATAGTCTAAGAACTTGTGTTTTAGACAGCAAATAACCTGTCATTCGCTTTGCTCTATGGCTGAAAGCTAAAGCATTTATTCACACCAGCTCAGCTGGTGGATTAATAACGCTAAAGCATGCATAAAAACTTAAAAAAGCGGACTTCGTCACTTTTTTGAGTTTCGGGTACTGTTTGGGCGCAGCCGCAAACGCTCCGATCGCCAGGTAAAGTCGGGCGATACGAAACCAGTCGGAGGGCTTCGACCCTCCGATGCTTCCTGAGAAATTCAGTTTTAAACAGCCAAAGCCCCGCGATTCCCATAAGGAATGCGGGGCTTTTATGTTGACTGTCGATGTTTGGACAATGAAGCTATACGCGCTTTACGCGCTTCGCGCTGCCCGTTTCGGGCTTGAAGCGTTTGAGGCGCAGCGCGTTGGTCACCACGGAAACAGAGCTTAGGCTCATAGCGGCGGCGGCGATCATGGGGTTGAGCAGCGGCCCGCCGAACAGGCGCAGCAAGCCTGCGGCGATGGGAATACCGACGGTGTTATACCCGAACGCCCAAAACAGGTTCTGTCGGATGTTGCGGATGGTCTTGCGGCTTAACTCCACAGCGGTGGGCACATCCAGCGGGTCGGAACGCATCAGCACGATATCCGCGCTTTCCATGGCGACGTCCGTGCCGGAGCCGATGGCGATGCCCACGTCCGCTTGCGCTAACGCGGGCGCGTCGTTGATGCCGTCGCCTACCATGGCAACGCGGCGGCCCTCTGCCTGTAACTTTTTCACCTGGCCGGCTTTTTCCCCGGGCAATACTTCGGAAAGTACGCGGTCGATGCCGATCTGGGCGGCAATGGCCTCGGCAGTGCGGCGGTTATCGCCGGTCATCATCACCACGTCGATGCCCATGGCGCGAAGGCTGTCTACGGCAGCGCGGCTGTTGGCTTTTACCACGTCCGCAACGGCGACAATGCCTGCCGCCTGCCCGTCCACGGCCACAAACATGGGGGTTTTGCCTTCCAGCGCGAGCCGGTCGGCTTGCACCTGTCCATTGGCAAGCGTTACGCTGTGAGCCTGCATCATTTTCTGGTTGCCAGCGATGATCCATCGGCCGCCGACCGTCGCCTGCACGCCCAGGCCCGCGTTCGTCAGGAAATTTTCGGCCTTTAACAGCGGCAGGTTTTTACGCGCAGCATAGGTAACGATAGCCTGCCCCAGTGGATGCTCGGAAGGCTTTTCGACGGAGGCGACAAGCTGCAGCAGGTCCTCGGCCGTATAACCGTTCTCGGGAAGAATATCGGTCACGGTCGGCTTGCCCTCGGTGAGGGTGCCGGTTTTATCGAACACCACGACTTTTACGGTGTGCGCGATTTCCAACGCCTCGCCGCTTTTAAACAATATACCATGTTCCGCGCCTTTGCCTGTGGCCACCATAATGGCGGTCGGCGTGGCGAGCCCCAGCGCGCAGGGGCAGGCAATGACCAGCACGGAAACGAAAATAGTCAAGGCGAAAGCTGTGTCTCCGCCGGAGCCGAAATACCACGCAACACCCGCCAGAAGCGCAATAGCCATTACAACGGGCACAAAGTAACCCGATACCACGTCTGCGAGCTTGGCGATCGGGGCCTTGGCGCCCTGCGCTTCCTCTACCAGACGTATGATCTGCGCCAGCGCCGTGTCTGAGCCGACTTTTTCAGCGCGGAAGCGGATAGCGCCGTTGGTGTTGAGCGTGGCCGCGTATACCGTATCGCCGGCCTGCTTTTCCACCGGCAGGCTTTCACCGGTCAGCATGGACTCATCTACGGCGGTATGCCCGTCGGTTACGGTGCCGTCCACGGGAATCTTACTGCCCGGGCGAACCACGACGATGTCGCCCAGTTCCACCTCGTCGATGGGGATTTCCCGTTCGCGATTCTGGTGGAGTACCGTGGCGGTTTTAGGCGCGAGGTTCATCAGCTTTTGCACGGCCTCGCCTGTGCGGCCCTTGGAAATCGTTTCGAGGGTTTTGCCCAGCAGAATTAACGTTATGATGACGCCGGCGGACTCGAAATACAGCGAATGCACGGCGTGCATATCGCCGGCGGCGATGCGGAAAACGTTATAGACGCTGTATGCCACCGAGGCGGTGGTGCCTACGGCAATCAGGCTGTCCATGTTCGGGCTCAGCTGAAACAGCGAACGAAAGCCGACCGTATAAAAACGGTAGCCCACGGCGATTACCGGCAGCGTTAGAAATAGCTCGACCAGCGCGTAACGCAGGGGATAGCTCGACAGTGACAGCGCGGCGGGAATGGGCAGACCGACCATCGGCGCCATGGCGAGGTATAAAAGCGGCACAGAAAACAAAGCCGCAAGGATGAGCTTGGTTTTCATCGCGGCGATTTCCCTGCGTTTGCGTGCGCGGTTATCTTCGACCGCGTTTCCGGCCTGCGGGCTGAGCGCCTGATAGCCAGCCTTTTCGACACTCGCACGGATATCGGAAAGACGAACCTCCTGCGGGCGATAACGGACGGTCGCCTTTTCGGTAGCCAGGTTGACATTAACGCTTTCTACGCCGGGCAGTCTGCCGATGGCTTTTTCCACCCGCGAAGCGCAGGCCGCGCAGGTCATACCGCCGATGTCCAGGGTTACGTTCTGCACGCCGTCGATCTCCCGCGCTTCATAACCCAGTTTTTTAACGGTCGCCTCAATTGCGGCGGTATCGGTTACGGCGGGATCATGCTCCACAAACAGTTTTTCACCGGCGAAATTTACGCTCGCCTGCGAAACGCCCGGCATTTTGCCCACGCCTTTTTCGATGTTCTGGGCGCATACGGCGCACGACATGCCTTGTATCTGAAAAACAGCTTTTTTCAAAGCGACAGGCTCCTTTCGGGATCCAACGGGAAAACGAACGGCCAAACCGTTCAGTGTGTATTGTATCGTATGCCGTGTATTTTACAAGTATGTCTGTAAAATATTCCGCTGTAGGGCAAAAAACGGGGGCGATCCCCTCGCCTTATCAATATACCCATTTGATGGCGCTTTGAAGCGGAAACGATCTTATGCGAACGGGCAGAAGAAAAGCCGCCGTCCCGAGCGATCGGAACGGCGGCAACAGAAGCTGTGTGGGGCGTTTATCCGTTGAGCCCATAATGGCCGCGAATGGTTGCCATCACGTATTCCGCCTCATCCTGCGTAAGCTCCGGAAAAATGGGCAAGCAGACAGATTCGCGACAGGCGCGCTCTGCATGCGGCAAACTGCCCTCCCGATAACCCAGCGAACGGAATGCTTTTTGTAGGTGCAGCGGTACCGGATAGAACGCGCCAGTGCCAATCTGCGCTTTTACAAGGCACGCGGCAAGCTCCTTCTTGTCCGGAGCCATCGTGGCGTACTGATGCCAGCAGGGAACCATCCCTTCCGGCGAAAGCGGCGGCAGGCGAAGCGGCGTGTTGCCGAGGCCCTGGGCGTAACGGCGGGCATTTTGCGCACGTTTTTGGTTATACTCGTCCAGATGGTTCAGTTTCGTCAGCAGCAGCGCGGCCTGCAGGGTGTCCAGACGGGAGTTTTCGCCGATGAGATAGTTAAAGTATTTGTAAGGGTCGTAGAAGCTATCGCCCTGCATTTGGCCATCCAGTTCGCCGCCGTCCGCGTCCATGCCCAGCAGCGCCGCCGCTTTCTGGCCATTGCGGCCGCTGCCGTGGGTTTTAAAGGCGCGGCAAAGCGCGGCCACGTCGTCGTCGTCGGTCACAATCATGCCGCCGTCGCCGCAAGCGCCCAGGTTTTTGGTAGGGTAAAAGGAAAAACAACCTGCGTGGGCGAGCGTTCCGGCCATACGGCCATGATATTGCGCGCCGATGGCCTGTGCCGCGTCCTCTACCACACGCAGCCCGTGACGGTTGGCGATGCCGTTGATCGCGTCCATATCCGCGGGCACGCCGAAAATATCCACCGGCAGAATGGCGCGTGTGCGCGGTGTGATGGCAGCTTCCACAAGCTCGGGGTTCAGGTTAAGGGTAATAGGGTCGATATCCACAAACACCGGAGTTGCACCCAGCGAGGCTACAGCCTCCGCTGTGGCAAAAAACGTGAACGGCGAGGTGATCACCTCATCGCCCACCCGCACGCCGCAGGCGCGCAGCGCCAGACGAAGCGCATCGGTGCCGTTGCCGCAGGAAATAGCGTGTTTTACATGCAGATAACGCGAAAGCGCGGCTTCCAGTTCTTTCACGGCGGGGCCTTCGATGTAGGCACAACCGGAAAGGCACTCCAGCGCCTGCTTTTCCATCTCGGGTTTGATCTGCGTGTACTGTCGATCCAGGTTAAAAAAAGGAACTTTCATCAGCGCGACCTTCTTCGATTCAATTCCCGTTGATGATAGCATACCCCCCGGCCCCTGTCAACGAAGGCGGAGGGCAGGAAACGGCGCGCGATTTGGCGAACGAACAACATAGACAGCGATGTGTGCCCCATGCCCTGTGCGACCGTGAAAAAGGAGTGGATCGGATGAAACTGGTTTTACTGCGTCACGGGGAAAGCGAGTGGAACCTCAGCAATCGCTTTACCGGCTGGACGGATGTGGATTTATCCAAAAACGGCAAGCAGGAGGCTAAACAGGCCGGCCGAGCGATGAAAAAGGAAGGCCTGGACTTTGATGTTTGCTATACTTCCTACTTAAAGCGCGCCATTCATACGCTGAACCTTGCGCTTGCCCAGATGGACAGGGACTGGCTGCCCGTTCAAAAAACCTGGAAGCTCAACGAGCGCCATTACGGCGCGCTTCAGGGTCTTAACAAGGCGGAAACCGCGGCCCGTTACGGCGAGGAACAGGTGCATACCTGGCGGCGTTCCTACGACGTACGCCCGCCGGAGCTAACACCCGACGATGAGCGTGCCCCTGCGCGCCAGCCCGCCTACCGCGGTGTGGACGCGGCGGAGCTGCCCCTTGCGGAAAGCCTGAAGGATACGATTGCGCGAACGCTGCCCTATTTTGAACAAACCATACTGCCAGGGATGAAAAAAGGCGAGCGTGCGTTGATCGTCGCGCATGGGAACAGCCTGCGCGCCCTGATGATGTCGCTTGAAAACATGTCGCCCGAGGAGATCAGCGGGGTGGACCTGCCCACGGGCATACCTCTTGTGTACGAGCTGGATGAAAACGGCGTTGTACTCAGCAAAACATTCCTTGGCGATCCGGAAACGGTGCAAAAGAAAATGAGAAAAGTAGCCGCACAAGGCAAGGCCGTTCATTAATTACGAAACGGAGCCGATAGGCGGATTGCTAAAGGGAGCCGCCGCAACGGTTTTTCCGTCGCAACGGCTCCGGGAGGAGGGTCCCGCGGTCTGGCTTACCACAGCTGGCTCTGCAGCGAACCGTTATAATAAGGCGCTCTGGTGAGCATGTTTTTATAATCGATCTGGATTAAGTACTTGTACTGGTATTCCACGTGCCCGTCCAGCAGGCGGTTGCGGATGGAGCGGAAGGAATAGCAGCCGTTGGCCGTCAACTTGGGCAGCAGATCCTCAAGCAGCAGCAACAGCGTTTCCTGCTTGTCCAAGGTGAGGTTGGGATAGCCGAAATCTGCTACGTTAAAGCGCGTTTGGTACCCGAAAGGAAACAGAAAATGGATGGTGAAACCGGTTTTATCGATAGCCAGGCTTTCGATTGAATATTTTTGCGCTTGTTTGAGCATGACACGCATGGCTTCGAACATCGGAGAGGCATACATTTTTTTAACTTTCAGACGCTGCAGGTAGATTCTCCGGCGATCGACGATCATTAAATAGACGACCAACGCGATACCGACCATAGCTATAATCAAGTATGGCATCGACCTGTCCATGAGAGATCGCCTCTTTCATGCGAAATGACAGACAATGGAGCAGGAACCGAACGATTTTTCAACATTGCTATTGTAACATATGTTTCTCTGATATACAAGCGGAAATGTGGAGAAAATATGGGAAAAACGAGGATATATTTTAACAATTCAGTTAAGAATGTTAACATTAGGTTAAATTGTGGATTGTTTTCCCGATTTATCAACATAAAATTAGTTATCCACAAATTTATGTTGAAATGTGGGAAACGGTCGCGAAATTCAGAAAGCCATATTGTGCGGGCGATACGGAACCAGCCGTTTACAGAAGAACGGATTGTGCAGCGTTACCACGGCATAGAAAGCGACGTTTTGGGGCAAAAAGAGGGAAAAAGCCTGAAAGTGCGGCGATATAAGCGTTTTATGCTAATGTAAAACTGATGTGCAAGTGTAAATGCCGATGCTTACGGTAACGCAAAACAGAACGATAGCGGAGAAACGTTCGGAAAAAACGCAATCCAGAGTGGAATGAAAGGCCGAAAATTACAAGCGGAACGCATTGGGTATGGTATAAGAAATAAAACGTTTAGAAGGCGCAGAAGGAGGGCAAATATGGGAGTGTATCGTTTGACGCAGCTTCAGGCAAACGGTAAGATTCGTATACAGATTAACGAACAGTTGGCAAAGATATGGGGCGACGTAACGGTAGCCGTGCATGGGGAACGTTTTGATTTAAGGGATTGCGAGGGCTTTGCATGCCAGGAGGGCGGGAACGTGTTGGGCGCGCTGCATTACCGCTTGTCGGGTGACGAGTGCGAAGTGCTTTCGCTTTACGCGCTGCGGGAGCACGGGAGCGTGGGGCAAGCGCTGATGCGGCGTGTGGTTCGGGAGGCGAGTAAGCGCGGCGCTACGCGTTTGGTTTTAGTGACGACGAATGATAATGTGCGCGCCATCCGTTTTTACCAGCAGTTTGGCATGGAACTGGAAGCGATAGACCGCTATGCCGTGCAACGGGCGCGGGAATTGAAACCTTCTATTCCGACGACTGGTTGCGACGGTATCCCGATCCTGCATGAACTGCGATTCGGCATGAAGTTGTAAAAAGAGGCAATGCGTTAAACCCCCGTAAGCCGGAAGTTTCCGGCCCGCGGGGGTTTTTACAACAGTGCCAGGCGAATGCGTTTTTGGCGGTTACAGGAATGCCGCAAGCTGCATCAGCGCGGCTTTATTTCCGGTCAGCTTCATTTTACCCGTTATCAGCGCAACGGCGGGGCTGAGCCTACGCTGAAAAACGGCCAGCAGAGCAGCATCTTTGCCGGTTATGGTCACATCTACAGGCGCGTTTGGCCCAAGCTCGGCAAACGTTCCGCTGCGTAACGCGAAGGCGCTGGCGTAGCCCGTATCGCTCGCGGTTAGGCGGTAGGTATGGGATATACCGGCAAGCGATTCGCCGTTGCGTCGCAGCACGGCGTAAAGCGCGGGCACGAGCTCGGGCAGCGTGGCGCATTTTTCCGCCAGCGTGTACATTGCGCGGATATCGTTACCGAACGCTTCGGTCATACCGGCCTCCTTAAAATTCGGCGCTGCCCGTGGTGCGTGGGAAAGGCAGCACGTCGCGGATGTTGGTCATGCCCGTAAGGTACATTACCAGCCGCTCGAAACCAAGCCCGAAACCGGCGTGCGGCGCGGTGCCGAAACGCCGTGTGTCCAGGTACCAGGAATATTGGTCCTCATTCATTTTAAGTTCCCGCATCCGGCCGGTCAGCACATCCAGCCGTTCCTCGCGCTGGCTGCCGCCCACCAGCTCGCCGATGCCCGGCACCAGCATATCCACCGCGGCAACCGTTTTGCCGTCGTCGTTCATGCGCATATAAAAGGCTTTGATCTCTTTGGGGTAGTTATATACGAACACCGGCTTGCCGAAGTGTTTCTCGGTCAGGTAACGCTCGTGCTCGGTTTGCAGGTCGATCCCCCAGGACACGGGATACTCGAACGTCTGCCCGCTCTTTTGAAGGATGTCGATGGCGTCGGTGTAGGTACAGCGCGCGAAAGAACTGTCGGCTGCCGCGTTGAGCCTGTCGATCAGCCCTTTTTCCACAAAGCTGTCTAAAAACGCCATTTCGTCGGGAGCGGCGGCCATAACGCGCGATATCACATATTTCAGCATATCCTCGGCCAGCGCCATATCGTCGGACAGATCCGCAAAGGCGATTTCCGGCTCGATCATCCAAAACTCGGCCGCGTGGCGCGGCGTGTAGCTTTTTTCCGCGCGGAAGGTGGGGCCGAAGGTGTAAACGTTGCAAAACGCCATGCAGAAGGTTTCCACGTTCAGCTGCCCACTTACGGTCAGGCTTGCCTGCTTGCCGAAGAAATCCTGCGAATAGTCTGCCGCGCCGCTTTCCAAGCGCGGCGGGTTGTCGACGTTGAGCGTCGTCACCTGGAACATCTCGCCCGCGCCTTCGCAGTCGCTGGTGGTGATCAGCGGGGTATGCACGTATACGAAGCCGCGCTCCTCGAAAAATGCGTGTATGTACTGCGCCGCGAGGGAGCGGATGCGAAATACCGCGTAAAACGTGTTGGTACGCGGGCGCAGGTGCGCGATGGTGCGCAGATACTCAAAGCTGTGGCGCTTTTTCTGCAGCGGGTAGGCGGGGTCGCACGCGCCCAGCACTTCCACTTTACGGGCTTTCAGCTCGAAAGGCTGTTTCATGTCCGGTGTGAGCACCAACTCGCCGACCGCGCGCACAGCGCTGCCCAGCGTAATCTTCACCGCGTCCGCGAAAGCTTCGGTTTGCCCGTCCTCCAAAACGACCTGAAGGTTTTTAAAATGCGTGCCGTCGTTCAGTTCGATAAAGCCGAACGCTTTACTGTCGCGTACGGTACGCACCCAGCCGGATACTTCACACTCGGGCAGGTTGGTTTTAGGCAGTTCTCGGTACAGGGTTTCTACGGTATAGGCTGCCATTGGTTTTAGGCCTCCTCAACGAATTTTTTACCTAACATGGCCGCGCCGATCATGCCCGCATTCGCGCCCAGACGCGCGATTTCCACGCGGGAATAGGGCAAATCCTTAAACAGAATATAGTCCTTCAGGCGTTCGCGCACGGCGTTCAGCAGGAAATTGCCGGCCTTGCTTACGCCGCCACCCAGGATAATCACTTCCGGATCTAAAAACACGATGATCCCGTCCAGCGCCATGCACAGGTAATTCACATACCGGCGAAAAACTTTCATGGCCGTATCGTCGCCATCCTTGGCGCAGTCGATAACGGTTTTCGCTTCAATTTTATCCACGTTGCCGCCGCACGCCGCGTACAGCGCGCTGTCCGGATGCTGAAGCGCGGCTTGCCTGCCCATGCGGATAATCGCCGTGGCGCTGCAGTAACGTTCCAGGCAGCCGTCGTTTCCGCAGGTGCAGTGTTCGCCCTCGATATCCATGGGCATATGCCCGATCTCGCTGCCTACGCCGTGGAAACCGCTCCATGGCCGACCGCCGATGACGATGCCGCCGCCCACGCCGGTGCCCAGCGTGAGAAACACGCTGGAATGGCTGCCCGCGCCATGCCCGTATACGCTTTCGGCATAGCCCGCGACGGTGGCGTCGTTATCGATAAAAACGGGCCTGTCGATGTGCTTTTGCAGCTCCGTGCGCAGCGGAACGTTATGCCAGCCCAGGTTGGTGCAGAACACCACCATGCCGGTCTGCTGGTCGGCCACACCGGGTACGCCCACGCCGATCGCGGCTACGTCACTGACGGCGTACCCACCCCTTTCCAGCACGTCCAAGGCGCAGGCGCCCATATCGCGAATGATTTCCGAAAAAGGCCTTCCCACGAGGGTCGGCGCTTCGCCCTGAATCAGCAGATTCCCCGACCCGTCAATCACACCGACCTTGATGCTCGTACCGCCAACGTCGATCCCAAGATATATCATGGCGCGTCCCCCTATGAATTGCGCGGCAGTTTGCGCCGCGAGAATTACAGTATATTTTTCGTAACGGATATTCGGGCAGCTCAGGTTTCGGAGCCTTTGTTCTGGGCGATCATTTCGTTCAGGCGGCGATCCAGCTCATGCGCGGCGCTGTAACCCAGCCGCCGCAGGCTCATGTTGCGGGCCGCCACCTCGATGATGATGGCAAGATTGCGGCCGGGGCGCACCGGCATGATCTGGTAAGGCACTTTCACGCCCAGAATGGTCACGGTTTCCTCCGTGAGAACCAGCCGGTCATATTCCTTGTTCTGATCCCACTTTTCCATGTGGATCACCATGTCGATCGTCTTGGACACGATCACTGAACCGATGCCGTACATCGCGCGGATGTCGATAATGCCAATGCCGCGGATCTCCATAAAGTGGCGTACCATTTCCGGCGCCTCGCCGATTAGCCGATCGTCCGCGACGCGGCAGATATCCACCACGTCGTCGGCCACCAGCTGATGGCCGCGCTTAATCAGTTCCAGGGCGGCTTCGCTTTTACCCACGCCGCTTTCACCGGTGAGCAGCACACCTACGCCGTATACATCCACCAGCACTCCGTGGCGCGTAACGTGCGGCGCGAGGGAACGGTTAAGATACAGGATGGCCTGCAGCGAGAACTTGGTGGTTTTCGCGTTGCTCTGGAATACGGGGATATCGTTCAGTTTCGCCAGTTCCAGCAGTTCCTTGGGCGGTATCATGCCCCAGCAGACGATAATACAGGGCAGTTTGTACTTCATATACACTTCCAGAACGCTGCGCCGTTTTTCCGGTTCCAGCGATTCCAGATAGGTCATTTCCACCTTGCCGATCACCTGTGGGCGTTCGTAGGCAAAATACTCGTAGAACCCGCAAAACTGCATGCCCGGGCGGTTCAGGTCGGTGGAAGTGATATCCATCTCGTCCTTGGAGGAGGCGTTGAGAACCTCCAGTTCCAAGGTCTTGGTAAAATCTTCGATCTTGATCATACGTTGTCACTCCCTATGGGCGAGGATGCGAGCACATGCTCGGCGATAAACCGGGCCACCCCGTCCTCCGCGTTGGTACCGCACACATGGCGCGCCGCGCGCTTTACTTCGTCGCGGGCATTGCCCATGGCTACGCTGTGCACCGCGTAACTGAGCATCGTAAGGTCGTTCAAACTGTCGCCGAACACCAGCGTGCGTTCCGGCGACAGATGCAGCGCGTCGGCCAGTTTGTTCAGCGCCGCGCCTTTGCTTACGCTGGGAGGCTCCGCCTCCAGGAAATACGGCTTGCTGACCGTGAAGGAGGCACTGGGAAATTCCTTCTGGATCAACGTATAGAGCCGCGCGACCTCCTCGGGCGTCTGGACGCTGAGCAGTTTGGGCGTAGGAAAGGTGACGAAAGCCGCCAGATCGCCCACCGCCTGCCCCGGCATGCCGGAGGAGCGCCGGTAGTTCACGCTCGCCTGGCACTCCTGCTCGTAATAAAACGTCTCCCCGCGGTAACATTGAACGTAAAATCCCTGCGCGCGCAGGTACCGGATGATCTCCCGCGCCTGCTCGGGCGTGAAGGCGATGGTTTCCATGACCGTATGGTCGGGGTTCACCAGCTCGGCGCCGTTACAGGCGATGTAGGGCAGACCCGTGTCCAGCTCCTTCATATAGGGCAGCATGCTGTACGCCGCGCGGCCGCTGGCGGCGATGATTCGAACCCCCTGCGCCTTGGCTTGGTTTAAAACCGCCAGCGTATACGGGGAAAGCACAGACTGGGGATTGAGCAGCGTATCGTCCAAATCGGTCACAATCGCGTCGATCTGCAAAATGTTGACTCCTTTATTCTACGGCGCCTTCCGCGCGGCGTTTGGCGAAAAACTCGGCCAGCAGCGCCTGCGATTCTTCGGGCAGCAACCCGCCGACGCTGGGCAGCCGCCACAGGAAAGACGGCTCGCGGGTGAGCGCGTACACGCTTTCGCAGCAGCCCTGCCGATCGTCCGCCGCACCGAAAAAGCAAGCGCCGAGCTTGGAAACCACCATCGCGCCCGCGCACATGGGGCAAGGTTCAAGCGTGGTGTACAGCGTACAGTCCGGAAGTTTCCGGTCGCCCAAAACCCGTGCGGCTTCCCGGAGCGCCAATATTTCCGCGTGCGCGGTAGGGTCGCGCAGCTGCTCACGCAGGTTGTGCGCATGGGCGATTACCTCGCCGTTTCGCACAATCACCGCGCCCACGGGGATTTCTCCCTCCCGGGCGGCCAGCCGCGCTTCCTCCAGCGCCATGCGCATATAGTGTTCGTGCTCGTTCATGGGGCGCTTGCCGCCGCAGGCTCGGCGCTTTCGGCTTGATTCGCGGCTTCCGCCATGGCGTTGACCTCATCAGGCGAACGGAAGGACGGTAAAAGCGCGTGCAGGCACACCCGCATATCCCCGTTTTCCTCTACACAGCGATGCAGCACTGCAAGCAGGGTCTGCATCGTTTCAGCCGTAACCACTTCCGGCTTGGCTACGAAGATCTTTTGAAGCTCCGTGTGCTGCGTGCTTTCGTCGGCCGCCATCAATTCTTCGTACAGCTTCTCGCCCGGGCGCAGGCCGACGTAGCGGATTTCAACCTTATGGGGCTCATCCTGCGCGCCGTAAAGCTGAATCATCTTTTCCGCCAAATCCTTAATGCGCACGGGCTGGCCCATATCCAGCACGAACACCTCGCCGCCTTTGGCGATGGCCGCGGCCTGCAATACCAGGCTTGCCGCCTCGGGGATGGTCATAAAATAGCGAATCACGTCCGGGTGGGTGATGGTCACCGGCCCGCCCGCGCGAATCTGGCGCTCAAACAGCGGCACGACGCTGCCATGGGAGCCCAGAACATTGCCGAAACGCACAGCCGTAAACTCGGTTTGACCCTGGGTGTTAAGCGCTTCGATGATCATTTCGGCCAAACGCTTGGAAGCGCCCATCACGTTGGTAGGGTTGACCGCTTTATCGGTGGAGATCATTACAAAACGCCGTACGCCGTAGCGCATGGACACGATTGCCGCCGTATAGGTGCCAAAAACGTTATTTTTCACGGCTTGCGCAGGGCAGTTTTCCATGAGCGGCACATGCTTGTGCGCGGCGGCGTGCAGTACCACGTCGGGGTGCTGCTCGGCCATCACTTCCGACAGACGGCTTTCGTCCTGGATGGAGCCGACACGGAGAATCAGCTTATCCGCAAGGCCTTCGGGATAACGTTCCTTTAATTCAAAAAACAGGTCATACATGTAGTTCTCGCTGATATCGTACAGCACCAGCCTGCGAGGCTCAAAGGCCATCAGCCGACGGCACAGCTCGCTGCCGATGGATCCGCCGCCGCCGGTAATCAGCACGGTCTTATCGCGGAAATAGGCAGCCGCCTGCGTCATATCCAGCGTTTCCTCGGGCCGACCCAGAAGATCGTTCAGGTTCAGGTCGCGCACGTCCCCGTGCGAGCCTTCGCCGCTTACGTCCTGGGGCGCGCTTACGCGGCGTACGCGGCAGCCGGTGGCCAGGCAGGCCTCCAACAGCGGCCGCAGTTCTCCGTTGGGAGTAGCGATGGCGACGAGGATATCGTCGATGCCATAATCCTTTGCGTATTGCGCAACCTGCGCGGTGCCGCGCACCACGCGCACGCCGTTGATGCGCGCGCCAGCCCGTGCGGGATCGTCATCCACGACAATCACAGGCAAGGCGTTGCCATAGCGGCCGTTTTGCATATCGCGTATAACGTTTGCGCCTGCCCAGCCCGCCCCGATCACCATGGTGCGGCGCACGCTTTCCTTCGTACCGCGGCGAAAGGGATACCGACCGTGGGTAAGTATGATGCGGTACGCCACGCGGCTGCCGCCTACCAGCACAGTCAGCAGTACCCAATAAAGCAGGTAAACGGTGCGGTGCAGCAGGTGATTGTTCACCGGCTGGGTAAAGGTGTAGCGCAGAAGCGAATACAGATAAGTTGCCACCGCGCCCACCAGTGCCGCCAGCACGATGGATACCACGCTTTCCGCCGAGGCGTACTGCCACATGTTGCGGTACAGGCCGAACGCCCAGAAGGAAACCAGGCATAAAAGCGTCATCACCGGCGCGATGTTCAGGTACCGCCTGAAAAAGACCTCGGGAATCTGTACTTCAAAGCGAAACTGCTGCGCCAGGATCATGGCCAGGTTACACAGCGCAATGTCCAGCAAAATCCACAGCAAGGTGCGCAGAGTGTTGTTCAGCTTCGCTTTTTGCGCTGTCATCAGCTACGGCCTCCGGCCGGGGTCGCGCGTCGGCCGCGGACTCCGGGTATTTGTGCGCCTTTACGGCGAGATTAAGCGCCTTACGGTGCGGCAGTGCGCCTGCGCAAAGAAAAACGTCGCAAACGGCGCACACGCTTATTCTAACACAGAACCGGCGATAAGAAAAGCGCGACCCGCCTGACGGGCGAAAAACAAAGGGGGCGTGCCGGCTTACTTATCGTTCATTTTCAGCACGGCCATGAACGCCTCGCTGGGTACTTCCACGCTGCCGAACTGGCGCATCCGCTTTTTGCCTTCCTTTTGCTTTTCCAACAGCTTCTTCTTCCGGGTGATGTCGCCGCCGTAGCACTTGCCCAACACATCCTTACGCATGGCTTTCACGGTCTCGCGGGCGATTACCTTGCCGCCGATGGCCGCCTGAATGGGAATCTCGAACATATGGCGCGGAATCACTTCGGTGAGCTTTTCGGCGATGCTGCGGCCGCGGGCGTAGGCCTTATCGCGGTGGACGATCGTGGTAAACGCGTCGCACACTTCGCCGTTTAGCATCATTTCCAGCTTGACCAGGTCGCTTTCCTGATAACCCTTCAGCTCATAATCGTAGCTGGCGTAGCCGCGGGAACGGCTTTTAAGTTCATCGAAAAAGTCGAAGATAATCTCGTTGAGGGGGATGTGGTAATTCAGCTTCACGCGCCCGCCCTCGTACTGCATATCCAAAAAGGTTCCGCGCTTATCCATGCAAACGTCCATCAGCGCGCCCACGTACTCCTGCGGGGTGTATACGGTAACCAATACATAGGGCTCCTCCATATGGTCGATCTCGCCTATGTTGGGCAGGCTGGTGGGGTTATCGATGGCGATCATGGAGCCGTCTGTTTTAAACACTTGATAGATTACACTGGGTGCGGTGGTGATCAGGTCCAGATCAAACTCGCGCTCCAGGCGCTGTGTGATGATGTCCATATGCAGAAGCCCCAGGAACCCACAGCGGTAGCCATAGCCCAGCGCCACAGAGGTTTCCGGCTCGAAGGAAAGGCTTGCGTCGTTCATGCGCAGCTTTTCCAACGCGTCCTTGAGTGCGTCGTAATCCGCGCCGTCGGACGGGTAGATACCGCAGAACACCATCGGCGTCACCTTGCGATAGCCAGGCAGCGCTGATTCCGCTGGGCGCGCCGCGTCGGTGATGGTATCGCCCACACGGGTATCGGCGATATCCTTGATGGAGGCGCATATGTAGCCCACGTCGCCCGCGCGCAGCATTTCGCAGGGTAGGTAGCCCGGGTGGAACGTGCCGACCTCTACCACGTCGAACTCCGCGCCGCTGGCCATCAGCCGCATGCGCGTACCCGCGCGCACTGTGCCCTGATGGAGGCGCACAAAGCAGATGGCGCCGCGATAGTTATCGTAAAACGCGTCGAATACCAGCGCCTGCAGGGGTGCGTCCTCGTCGCCTTCGGGCGGGGGAACGCGGCGCACGACAGCCTCCAGCACTTCCAGACAGTTTTCGCCGGTTTTGGCGGAAATACAGGGCGCGCCTTCGGTGTCCAGCCCGATTACCTCCTCGATCTCCTTTTTTACCTCGAGAGGGCGGGCGCTGGGCAAGTCGATTTTGTTAATGACCGGTACGATTTCCAGGTTGTGTTCCAGCGCCAGGTAAACGTTGGCCAGCGTTTGCGCCTCAATGCCCTGCGTGGCGTCCACCACGAGCAGGGCGCCTTCGCAGGCGGCCAGCGCGCGGCTGACCTCGTAGCTGAAATCCACGTGGCCTGGGGTGTCGATAAGGTTAAGGGAATAGGTTTCTCCATCGCCGGCTGTATAGGTCATATGCACGGCTTTACTTTTAATGGTGATGCCGCGCTCGCGCTCCAGCTCCATGCTGTCGAGCATCTGCTCCACCATTTCGCGGTGCTCAAAAACGCCTGTTATTTCCAACAGACGATCCGCCAGCGTGGATTTGCCGTGATCGATATGCGCGATAATGCAGAAATTGCGGATATGGGAAAGACGATCGTTTGCCAAAGTGTATCCCTCTCAGTGGACCGCGGCGCAGGCCGCGGTTTCGTTTGGTATTCGTGCAGCCGTACAGCGCGCGGCCTGTGGCAAGCTGAGCCCATGGAAAAACACCCCCGCGCGTGGTATGATGGGGTATCGGCCCGAACCGCGGGCGGGGAGGCGCGCCATGCTCTCATTATACTTACATTTTCCGTTTTGTAAAAGAAAATGTTCCTATTGCGATTTCTGCTCCGCTGTAGCGGGGGAAGGTGAAATCGCGGCTTACTGTGCGGCGTTGGAAACCGAGATCGGCCTTTATGCTGAAAAGTACAGCCGCTCGTCGGTAGATACCGTATTCTTAGGCGGCGGAACGCCTTCGGTTGTGCCCGCGCCGCTGATGCGCAGGGTGCTTCAAACGCTGCGCGAACGCTTTGTTATACTGCCGGACGCGGAGTTTACCAGCGAGGCCAACCCCGGAACGGTAACTGCCGCCTGGCTGGACGCGATCCGGGAGGCGGGCGCGAACCGGCTTTCGCTGGGCGTGCAAGCCATACAGGGCAGGCTGCTGAACACGCTGGGGCGCATCCATACCTACGAACAGGCGCTGGACGCGATTGCGCTGGCGCGTAAGCACGGCTTTGCCAACCTTAACGCGGATGCGATGTTCGGCTTGCCTTCGCAGACGGCGGAGGAATACCTGGATACGCTCACGGCGCTTGCGCAAACCGGCGTAACGCACATTTCCGCCTATTCGCTGATTTTAGAGGAAGGCACGCCCCTGCACGCCGCCGTGACACGAGGGGACTATACGCTGCCCGACGAGGACGAAACCGCCGATATGATGGAACAGGGCATCGATCGATTGGAGGCGCTGGGGTACCGACGGTATGAAATATCCAATTTCGCCAAGCCCGGGTACGAGTGTCGGCACAACCTGGGTTATTGGCGGCAGAAGCGCTATCTGGGGCTGGGGCTGGCCGCCGCGAGCCTGCTGCCGACGGAACCTTTAGACGGCGACGCGGCATATGTGCGGCATACCAATACCGACGACCTGAAAACGTACCTCTCATGCGTTTCGCAGGGGCGGTTGCCCACGGCGGAGCGTACGCCTATCCCGCCCGCGGAGGCAAGGTTTGAAACCCTGATGCTGGGCTTGCGAACTACGGACGGAGTAAGCTATGCCGACTTTGAGCGGATGCACGGCATGCCGCTGCGGCAGGCGTATGGAACCGCGATAGACAAATTGGCCGCGATAGGGCTGCTGATGCCGGAAACGAAAGCAGAACCGCGCCTGGCGCTCAACCGGCGCGGGCTGGCCCTGCAAAACACAGCGCTGATGACCCTGATGGAGGATCGCTGAGCATTCCGGTGCGCGACTTCGTAAAAAAATATGGTCAGGAATGGTCAGATAACGGCTAGGACCGTTGAAATATAAGGCATAGAGAACCGTGAATAAACGGTAAATTCCCCGCTTTCAATGCTTGACAAAAGCGATAAACAGGCATATGATAAAGCCATGTTAGCACTCACACAAAACGAGTGCTAACAAAACCGCGAAATGCGCCCAGCCAATCGCGTACGGAGGTGATCGCCACATGATGGACGCCCGGAAATTCAGAATCCTGCAGGCGATCATTGACGACTATATCCTTACGGCCATTCCGGTAGGAAGCCGTACCATCTCTAAAAAATACGAGATGGGGCTCAGCTCCGCTACCATCCGCAACGAGATGAGCGACCTGGAGGAACTGGGCTATCTCGACCAGCCTCACATCAGCGCGGGGCGCGTGCCCAGCGCGAAAGCCTACCGTCTGTACGTGGACCAACTTTTACAGGCCGGTAAGATTCATTCCGCCGACGCCGCGAGCATACGCGACCATTTCAGCCAGCGCGCCGGTAAAATGGAGGACGTGATCAACCGCGCGGCGCAGGTGCTCAGTAACGTAACGCACTATACCTCGCTGGTGATGAGCCCCAGGGGCGGCGAGATGCGGATTCGCAACATCCAGCTGGTTCCCGTAAGCAGCGCGACCGCCCTGTTGGTGATTGTGACCGACAATGGCATCGTGCGGGATACGGTAATCCACGTGGACAGCGATCTGGATGCGGACGCGCTGTATACTTTAAGCCGCATGCTGACCGAGCGTCTGGCTGGCCGTACGCTTAGCGAGGCGATGGAAACGCTTCAGGGCATGTCGCGTGAATTCGCCCAGAAGCGCGCGCTGCTGGAGGGCATCGGCGACCTGGTTACCGATGTGGAAAACCAGCAGGAAAAAGGAAGGCTTGCGTTTGCGGGCCCCAGTAATATCCTGAATTTTCCCGAATATAACGATGTGGAAAAGGCACGCGCCTTCCTGTCGCTTCTGGAAACCAAGGATGCGCTGGTGAAACTGCTGGAACAGCACCAGAACGTTGCGTTTACCGTGCGTATCGGCCCCGAAACGGGCGTGCCGGAGCTTCGGGAATGTTCCCTGGTTACGGCGACGTACTCGTTGGGTGACTTCACGCACGGCACGATCGGCGTGATCGGCCCAACGCGTATGGAATACGGGCGCGTGTTAAGCATTCTCAGCGCCATGGGCGAACAGCTGACCCGCCTGTTTGCGCAGGATAAGGAGTGAACGCCATGCCCATGAGAAGGAAAACCCAAAAGAACGGGGGAAATAAACCAACCATGCAACCTGAGAAGGAAAACCTGAAACCCAATGCCGCCCCCGCGGCACAAACAGCGGAACAGACCGACCAGGAAGCGATGGAAGCGATGGCCGGCGAGCTGGACGCCGCCACGCAATGCCAAACGCCGGAGGATGCGGCGGCACAGGCATCGGCACAGGCGGCGGCACAGGCTCAAACCATCGAGGCGGAACTGACGGAAGCGCTTGCGGCCGCCAACGCCAAGACGGACGAATATCTTGTACTGGCGCAGAGGGTGCAGGCGGATTTTGATAACTACCGCCGCCGAAACCAAAACGTGCGCGCCGAAGCGTACGAGGATGGCGCCAGGGCTTTTATCGCCACGCTTTTACCGGTGCTGGATAATTTGGAGCGCGCGCTGGCAACATCAGACGACGGCGCCGATGCAAACCTTCGGGAAGGTGTGGAAATGGTTCGCCGGCAGTTGGCCGACGCGCTGAACAAACGGGGAGTGACCCCCATCGACCGCAAAGGGGAAAAGTTTGACCCCAACCTGGAAAACGCCGTAATGAAGGGCTTGCCCGAGGACGGCGAAGCCGGCACCGTTTGCGAGGTGCTGCAGAAAGGCTATCAGATGGGCGGCTTCGTGCTGCGCCATGCGATGGTCAAAGTCGTTCCCGATTAACGGGAAGCCACCCATACGGACAGGGGCGTAACGCCCTTCCG
>JADGQP010000137.1 GCA_017881705.1 Christensenellaceae bacterium | reverse complement strand
GCGCATCTGCGCGGTAAACGTTGGCTTGTACCCGCCCGGTGTGGCGTGGCTGACCCCAGGGGACGAGGTAACGCCGCAAATCACTGCGCTGCTAGCCGACACCCCCGCGTTTAGGCTGTTCGGGCTGGATTCGCAGGGTCGGCTGCCCTGCGTAAGGCAGAGCGTCGTAACCGAAGGAGAACCGAACCATCAACCGGCAAAGGAGCAGTAAGCTGTGTACAGTTATCCATACGACGCGGTGCTTTTTGATCTGGACGGTACGCTGACCAACTCGGAACAGGGAATCATCCAATCCATGCTCTACGCGCTGGAACAGGTAGGCGCGAAAGTGCCCGCGGGTGTTAATATGCGATGCGTTATCGGCCCGCCGCTGATGGAATCCCTTATGGGTATCCTGGGGCTGCCCTGCGAACAGGCGCGCGAAGCCATCGGTCACTATTCCAGACATTTCAACCGCGAGGGTATGTATCAGTATACGGTTTACCCGCATATCCGCAGCATTCTGCAAATGCTGCGCGACGGCGGCGTGTACGTGGCACTGGCCACCAGCAAACCCGTGCTTCCGGCCATGGCGGTGCTGAATCATTTTGGGCTCACGCACTTTTTTAACCGTATTATTACCGAAGAAGACAATGAAAAGATCGTCAACAAGCCGGAGCTGATTCGCCGCGCCCTGCCTGAACGCTTCGGGCACGCGGCGATGGTTGGCGACCGGTTTTACGACGTGGAAGGGGCGCTTCAAAACCATATCGACGCCATTGGCGCGGGATATGGTTTCGGCACCGAGGATGAGCTGCTAAAAGCCGGTGCGACGCATGTGGTGCCGGATACCGAGGCACTACGCGCATTCTTATGCCCGGGTGCGACGGTGCCGCGCGGTTTCTTTTTAAGCGTCGAGGGGCTGGACGGCAGCGGTAAGACCACGCAGGTCGACCGGCTGGAAAAGAGCCTGAAGGAGTATGGGTTCAGCGTTCTTCGTACGCGGGAGCCCGGCGGCTGCCCGATCAGCGAGGAGATACGCCATACCATCCTTACGACCGAGCACATGGAGATGTGCGCCCCCTGCGAGGCGCTTTTATACGCCGCGGCTCGCGCGCAGCACGTGTGCGAGGTAATCCGCCCCGCGGTGGAGCGCGGCATGCTGGTGCTTTGCGACCGTTTTGTGGACAGTTCCATCGCTTATCAGGGCGGTGGGCGGGAATTGGGTACCGACGTGGTACGGCAGATCAACGCGCCTGCGGTGGGGGAAATGCTGCCGGACGCGACCGTGTATTTGAACGTGGATTATCGCCAGGCTTTAAGCCGACGGCACAGCGCTTCCTCCCTGGATCGCATCGAGGTGGAAAGCGGCGAGTTCCACGCCCGTGTGCAGGCCGCCTATGAGGAACTGATCCACAACGACCCGAAGCGTTTTCTGGTGATCGATGGGCAGCAGGACGCGGACACTGTTGCCGCGGATGTGCTGGACGCGGTACTGAACCGGCTGGAACCGGAAATTGAGGATTGAGCATGGAACGCATCGTGGTGGGCATGTCCGGCGGGGTGGATTCGTCCGTGGCGGCGATGCTGCTAAAGCAGCAGGGCTACGACGTCGTCGGCGTGTTCATGAAAAACTGGGACGAGAAGGATAACAATGGCGTTTGCACCGCCACCGCCGATTGGCAGGACGTGCAGGACGTATGCGCGGCGCTGGACATTCCCTGTTATTCCGTCAACTTTGAAAAAGAATACTGGGACCGTGTTTTCAGCGATTTTCTGGCCGAGTACCGGCGCGGACGCACCCCGAACCCGGACGTGCTGTGCAACCGCGAGATCAAGTTTAAAGCCTTTCTGGATTTTGCGATGAAGCTGGGCGCCGGCCGCATGGCTACGGGCCATTTTGTGCAATGCGAAGAACGCAGCGGCCATCCGGCACTTCTGCGCGGCGTGGATGCGAATAAAGATCAAAGCTATTTTCTCTATATGCTCAAGGAGCCGCAGCTGGCTAGGGCGCTGTTTCCCGTGGGCGGGTTTGCCAAGGCGCAGGTACGCGCCTTGGCAGCGCAAGCCGGTTTACCGGTAAGCGATAAAAAGGACTCCACAGGCGTATGTTTTATTGGCGAGCGCAACTTTCGAGCGTTTTTACAGAACTACCTGCCGCTTCAGCCGGGGGAGATACGCACCGAGGACGGCCGCAAGGTGGGCGCGCACATGGGCTTGGCTTATTACACGCTAGGCCAGCGCAAGGGGTTGGGCATCGGCGGCGGGGGAGATGGCCGCAGTTGGTTCGTGGTGGATAAAAATGTGGCGGATAACGTATTGATCGTAGCGCAGGGCGAGGACAGCCCGAGGCTCTTCAGCCGCTTCGCTCTGGCCTCTCAGGCCACCTGGATTGCCGACCGCGCGCCCGCGCCCGAAGGCGAGCCATTCCGCTGCACGGTGAAATACCGGTATCGTCAGCCGGATCAGCAGGCAACCGCGACGGTCGCCGGGGACTGGCTAATGCTTGAGGCGGATGAACCCCAGCGCGCCGTGACGCCCGGACAAAGCGCGGTGTTATACCGGGGCGAGGTGTGCCTTGGCGGCGCGATTGTGGAAACAACAGGGAACGAACCCTTTTCCCTTGCGGACTTCGCATATAAAAGATAAAGGCGGCTTCGGCCGTCGCGATATACGGAGAATCGCAGTCTGACCGAAGATTATATCGCTTATACGCTGTATAGCAGGTTTGAAACCGCTCAGGGCGGTTTTTCGCGTTTTTTCGTTTTCAATATAAAAAGCAAGGGTATACTGCGCATAAACGGACGGGTAAAAAACCGGCAGGGAAAACCCCGACCGCCGTCGAAACTAACGATCATAAACACCTGAGGCACAGGCCCAAAGGAGCGTGATTCCCTTGGAGAATTCGCGGGGGGTCAACCTCGCGGCGAACCAGCCCGCCGCGCGAATTTCACACAAAGGAGCAAACAACCATGAAGACTGTTATTACCGGTAAAAACATGGTCGTATCGGCAGGCATTACCGAGCGCATGATGAAGAAGATCAATAAAATGGAGCGTTATCTCAACACCGATACGCAGATCTTCGTACGCCTCACCCGCGAGAAGAACAACCGCCGCACCTGTGAAATCACGGTACCCTTCGAGGGTGTGGTGCTTCGTTCCGAGGCTACCAGTGAGGATAACCTTTACGTCAGTATCGACCAGGCGCTGGCCAAACTGGAAAAACAGATACACAAACACAGCGCGAAGCTGGGCAAGCGTATCCGCGAAGGCGCATTCCAAACCGAGGATTTTGAATACACCGAAGATACCGACATTGAGGAAGACAAACGCAAGATCGTCCGTCAGAAAACCTTCCCCGTCAGGCCCATGTCCGTGGACGATGCGATGCTGCAAATGGATATGCTGGGCCACAGTTTCTTCGTTTTCGTGAATATCGACACCAACCGCACCAACGTACTCTACCTGCGCAAGGATGGTGACCTGGGTCTGCTGGAGCCGGAAGATTGAACTGTGTACCAGCCAGAGCCGCTGCCGTTTCTGTTTGAACCATTCATATAAATATGGAGGAGATGCCCATGGGAGAACCAAACGACGCGCTGGGGCCGGAAGGCAGTTACTTTGAGGCCAGAGCGGAAGCTGAGGCGCGGGAAAACGAACGCAGATGGAACGGGTTTTACCCGATCTTCATCACCATCCTATACCTGGTGCTTGGCTTTGCGTTTCACCTGTGGCATCCCGGGTGGCTGTTGTTTCTAACGATTCCGCTGTACTACATGAAAGCGAAAACGGCGGCGGAACGTTGGCTCAACCCTGTGATGATCACGCTGATCTACCTTATTTTGGGCTTCTTCTTCAACCTTTGGCACCCGGGCTGGATGATTTTTCTGGCCATTCCCGCGGCGGCAATATTGAAAAAGAAGAGCTGACGGCACGCGTGAACCGCGGCTAGTAAAAAAGACCGACCGGGAAACCGGGCGGTCTTTTTTTATACGATTTTTGGCACGATGCCGCAACTCCAAACGCGCGGGTACAGCGGCGGGGATCGCTTTTAGCGGCGCTCCCCCTTTTTTGCACGCAGACGCTGCGCGAATTTTACCGCCTCCACCAACGGCACAATCGCCAGCGCCAGCCCAAGCGCTGTCAGGTATTCCACTAGGCTGATGGAGGTAAAACTGAACGCGGCGCGCAGAAAGGGCACGTAGATCACCGCGGCCGTAAGCGCAAGCGCCGCGGCAGCCGCGCCCCATAGGTACAGGTTTTGTTTGCGAAGCGTAAACAGCGAACCGCGGCGG
>JADGQP010000136.1 GCA_017881705.1 Christensenellaceae bacterium | reverse complement strand
GACCAGCCGCTGTCCTTTTTTATCAAGGATGTTATGAAACGGCAGGATGTGCTCGCCAGCAACATCGGCTACCGGTATATGAAAGCAAACTTTGAATACCTGACGGACGAAGGACGAACCCTTATCCTGCTTCATCCCGGCCTCGCGGATCCCAAACGCTTGATTGCCGCGGTAGCGCCCCAGGGCGATATAACGCTTACCCTGTCGGAATCTACGCTTTCCGGTGGTATGAACGGAATTCTGTCGGAGGAAGTACCCCTGCATGAACGGATGTGCGCGGAACTGGAAGGGCTGACCCGCCCCGAATGGGAAGCGGACGAGGCGGCGGAGGATTTGCGACTGCTAGCCAAACAGGGTGTGGCGCTGGAGGAAATGGAAGAAGTCCTGGCTTCGATGGTGGTGGTGCTGCCAACGCCCGGCATGACCGGCGCGCTTCGTCAGCTGTTCAACTGCACCCCGCACTGGATTGGCATGAACGCCAACCTGAAACATTAATGGAGTAAGCGCGTGAAAACGCTCACCTTTATCCTGCCTGAAACGCTTGAGGGCGGCACGGTGTATGCCGCCGCGCGGCGCATGCTGCCACAGGTTGCGCAAAGCGCCCTGCGCGAAGCTTTTAAGCGACGCGACGTGAAATTGAACGGTCAACGGGTCCAACGGGATGACCCTGCCCAAGGCGGTGCGGAAGTTAAGGTATATCTTGCGGACGAAAGCGCGATTCGTTCGATTGAGATTCTGTATGAGGATCAAAACCTGATGATCGTCAATAAACCCGCGGGTGTTTCCTGCGAGGCGGACAATAAAGGCGGCTTGACGGTAGGGGAATGGCTGCGCGAAGCGCACTCTATGGACACGCCGCCCATGCCTTGCCACCGGCTGGATAATCCAACGGACGGGCTGCTGCTGCTTGCAAAAAACACGCGCGCTTTGTTTGCGATGGAGACATCTTTCGCGCAGCGTAAAATTCATAAAAAGTACGTGTGCCTGGTGCGCGGGCAACCTTCGCCGCCGCAAGCCGTGCTGAAAGCATGGCTTGTTAAAGACGCTCAGGCAGCGCACGTTAGGGTACTGGATCATTTCGTGCCGGGCGCGCAGAGCATCGTGACCGAATACAGCGTGCTTGTGGGCGGAGAAGTATCCCGATTGGAAATCATGTTGCACACGGGACGCACGCACCAGATCCGCGCGCAGATGGCGCAGATTGGACATCCAGTGCTAGGAGACGATAAGTACGGCGACCGCGCGTTTAACCGGGCTAACCATGCGAAACGGCTGATGCTTACGGCGACAGAACTGCGCATTGAGCTGGAAGGTGAGTTTTCCTACCTGAACAACCTCACTTTCCACATTACACCGGAATTTTAGGAGGAGTATGCCACCGATTTGCTTGATCGCAATGGATATGGACGGTACGCTGCTGAACCGCGAACAGCGTATTTCTGGGGGCAACCTATTAGCGCTTCGCGGTGCGGTAAAAGCCGGCGTTCGGCTGGCTGTATGCAGCGGTCGTACGCCGGAGGATATCAGTTACTTTTTAAGCGATGCGAACCTGTACGACTGCGCTGTGCTGGGTTTAAACGGCGCCTGCTGCCTCGAGGCGCCTCATGCCTCACCATTTATTGTGCATACGTTGGAAGAGCATACAGCGCAAAGAACGACGGATATTCTGCTTTCTCATAAAGTCACGTTTGCGGCCTTTCAAAAGAATCGTGTGGTCGTCGTTTGCGGCAACTCGGAAACATCAGGTAAGATGTGGGGTACCTATATTGACCGCAACAATCCCGACGCATACGCGTACGGGGAAGAAGCGTTGATTCGTTACAGGAACGAAGGCATTTGCAAGATCGTTTATATCGACCGGCCAGCCGCGCCCCGTCTGGCGCAAATTCGCGCGGAGCTTTCGTGTATCGCAGGCCTGCACGTCACCTCATCCTGGAACGATAATCTGGAACTGATGCCCCAAGGCGTTGGGAAAGGAGCGGCGCTGCTGGAACTGGCGGACAGGCTGCACATCGTGCGGGAGCAAACGATGGCAATCGGTGATTTCGACAATGACCTGGACATGGTGCAGGCCGCGGGGGTAGGCGTGGCTATGGGAAACGCTTCGCCCGCGGTACTGCGGGCCGCTGATTTTGTAACAGCCGATAACGATCACGACGGCGTTGCGCAGGCCGTGCTGCGTTATGCTCCGTACGTATAGAAAATTCCCTCCGTGCCCTTTAGCGCGGAGGGAATTATTGTATAGCTTAGCGTTCGCGTACGTAGCCCAGCGTTTGCAGATCGTCGCGGTTATTGCGCCAATCCTCGCGGACCTTTACCCAAAGTTTTAAATTGATGTGAGTACCCGACAGCATTTCAATATCCTCACGGGCTTCCGTGCCTATTCTTCTGAGCATCGAGCCTTGTTTGCCGATGATGATGCCCTTGTGCGCCTCGCGCTCACAGTAGATCGTCGCGTCGATTTCCGTAAGGCCGTCGCTGACTTTGTGCTGCCCAAGAATCTCCACGCCGATGCCGTGCGGAACCTCTTCCATCAGGTTTCTCAGCGCCTTCTCACGGATGATTTCGGCGTATAGGAAACGTTCTGACCGGTCAGTCAGCGTATCTTCCGGGAAATAAAGCGGCCCTTCAGGCAGCATACGAATAAGCGTTGCACGCAATTCTTCCACGCCGTCGCCTGTAAGTGCGCTAATGGGCACCAGCTCGTCGTAACCCAGCTCGGAGAAACTCTGCAACAGCGCCAACAGCTTTTCCTTGGGCACCAGGTCGATCTTGTTGAGCACCAGTGTTTTTTTAACCTTATGCTGAGCCATATCGGCGGCCAGATCGCGGTCCGGCTTGGTTACCTGGGTCGCGTCCACTACGACCATCAGCCCGTCGATTCCCTGCAGCGAATCCCGCACGGCCTGCATCATATACTCGCCCAGTTGGGTACGCGGCGTATGTACACCTGGTGTATCCAGGAAAACCAGTTGGTTGTTTTCCGTTGTGCATACGCCCAATATACGGTTGCGCGTCGTTTGGGGCCGGTTGCTGACAATGGCGATCTTCTCGCCCAGCAGCGCATTGAGCAGCGTGCTTTTACCCACATTCGGGCGGCCGATGATCGCGATGAAACCTGAATGGAACGGTGTTTGTTTCTGCATAGGCGGCACCTCACATTGTTGAACGAATCCCTCGTTTGTCTTTTTCATGATAATTCCGCGGGACCAAACCCATGGGGTAGCAGCTGAGCAAGCGTTGCTTCGGCCACAAGGCCGTTTTCCCAGGTAATCAGCACGCGCAGGTCGGGCGCAAATTCGTTGAGCACCTGACGGCATGCGCCGCAGGGCCACGGGGCGGCGTGCTCGGCAGCAATGGCAATGGCGGTAAACTCCTTTGCGCCTTCGCTTACGGCTCTAAACACAGCCGTACGCTCCGCGCAATTCGTAAGCCCGAACGAGGCGTTCTCCACGTTGCTGCCCGTAAATACACGGCCATCCGCGCAAAGTAGGCACGCGCCGACTTTAAAGTGACTGTAAGGGCTGTAGGAGCGCGCCATAGCCTCGCGCGCCAGAGCCAGCAGCTGATCGTCCGTTGGCGTCCCGAGCGATTGATCATCGCGCGTTATGCCCGCCAGTTCCAACGCTTTTTCTTCCATTGCTCGCATCTCCTTTTGCTCGTCTGGCTGTGTATGGTCGTAACCGCACAGGTGAAATAGCCCATGCGCTAATAGATAGCACAACTCTCGTTTCAAACTGTGCCCGTACTGCTTGGCCTGCATAGCTGCATGCTCAAGCGAAATCAGAATGTCCCCCAAAAAGCAGGCGTTCAGTTCCGTGTCGTATTCACGCCTGAGCGCGCGCCGGGAAGTGCGGGCGGTGTGCCCGGGGGCGTACGAGACGGTGGGGAAGGACAACACATCCGTGGCGGCGTCTACATTTCTCTGCGTGGCGTTGACGGCGCGTATATGCGCGTCGTCCGTAAACAGCAAATGCACCGCGCACGAACAGGGCAAACCCTCCGTAACCGCGCAGCAATCGGCCGTAAGCGCAAGTGGTTCCGTATCCAGCGGTATCGCCGAAAGCCCCGCTTCCCATTCCCAATCAAGTCTCATGGTTGTCAGCGTCTTTCGTGGCGGGTTTCGCCGTATCTTCAATAGTCGACGGGTTTTCGGATGCATTTTCAGGCGCTGTGTCGGGTATTTGCGACAATGCCTGGGCATCGGCTTTTTCGGACGTGGTTTCGGGCGCTTGGGCCGGTGCCTGTGTAATGGCTGCATCGGTTTGGGAAGCGGCTTCAGGCGAGGGCATCGCGTTTAGCGCCTCGCTTGCGGCATGCTCGGCTTCCTGTGGGTCCACCACAGGTTTCTTCACCAGTTCCTGTGATTCTATGGTGCTTTCATCCGAAGCGGTTCCCGTGTGCATGAGCCCTTTGGTTTGTTCAGGCAGAGCTTCGGGATACTCGATACGCTCATGGAAAACGCCGTTTAAAACGGAGGAGAAGGCTTCGCAGATCTTGTCGATATCCTCCAGCGTTACGGGCGCGAGACTCAGCTGACCATCCTCCAGCTTGCCGCGCACCAGACGCTCGATAAACTCTTCAATCGCTTTGGGCGTTGGATCGGGCATGGAGCGAACGGCTGCTTCCACGGTGTCCGCGAGCATGATAATGGCGCTTTCTTTCATATGCGGGCGGCGGCCGTCATAACGGAAATCGTTGATATCCACGGTTTGGCCGTTCGCCTGTTGGAGGGCTTTGTGGTAAAAGTACATTACGGGCGTATCGCCGTGGTGCTCGATAATGATATCCTGTATTTCTTCCGGCAAATGATACTGTTGGGCCATCATCAGCCCATCCCGCGTGTGCGCCGTAAGGATAGCGGCAGAAACGTAAGGGTTGGTGTACTCATGCGGGTTTTCGCCGATCTGGTTTTCCTTAAAATACAGCGGACGTTTCAACTTGCCGATATCGTGATAATACGCGCCGCAGCGAGCCAGCAACGGTTTGGCGTCGATCGCTTCGGCGGCCGCTTCGGCCAGATTAGCCACGATGATGCTATGGTGGTAGGTACCCGGCGCTTCCATGAGCAGCCTGCGCAGCAGGGGTTGGTTGGGATTACTGAGCTCCAAAAGTTTACTTTGCGTAGCCAGATGGAATGTGGATTCCATAATCGGATCCAACCCCAGGCAAAAAAGCGACGCGACGATCGCGCCCGCCGCGCTCCATAGGGAATTGGTAAAAACATCCTGCAAGGCGGTGTTGGTCATAAATCCGACGGACAAGATCAAACCGATGTTGGAGATCGCCGTGGCTACGCCGGCAAACAGAACCTGCTGACGGTACGGCCTGTGACGGATAATCAAAATTGCCATGAAACCGCCCACCACGGAAGTGAGCAGAATATTGACCATCTCGGTGCCATAGGTGCTGTTGCCCCCGGCGATCAGCGAACTCACGACGATCGCCAGCGTTACGGATGCGGCTGCGCCCGGCGCAGCTCCCAACAGGCCGGTCATCATCATCGCGCCCAACAGCACCGGCGGTAAATATAGGTTGATCATCTTTGCGCCCATACATACCGCGAGTGTGATATTCAGGATGATCATTTGAATGCCGAGCTTTTTGGGGCTGGAAAGAAACTTTGCGCCAAAAAGCCGAAGGAATATAACGTAGACCGCCATGGCGAAAAGCACCAACAGCGCGCCGCCTACGTACATGGTAAGGTCAAAACTTTCGTTGTCCAAAAGGCCCAGACTCCGAAGCATTTCCAGCTCGTTGGCGGTTACGCGCTCGCGGGCGATAACGATGTTCTGCCCCTGCTTGTAAAGCACGGGATCCACCGCGTCGCGCGCTTCTTGCTGGAGCTTGGCGGTAGCGTCCTTGTCGATCACCATGTTGGGCTGAACAGCCTTGCGCAGGATAGGCGTCGCAACGTTTTGCAGCAGATCCATGTTTGTTTTATAACCGATAATCTGTTGCAGGTACTGGATAGACTCGTTTACATATCCTTCACGGATGGTGGTGTTCATGGTGTTTTCCACAGCGGAGGTGATGTTGTCGTTCAGATCCAGCATATCCTGATCGTTCGTGCGCATGAGGGTGTTAATCTGATAATCGGCTAATGTTACTAGCGAAAACAGAGATTTGGCGTACTCAACCTCCGCGGTGGTGAATATGTAGGATTTTTGTTTGGCGATATTGCCGGGCGCGTGCTGTTCCAGTATTTTTTGGCCGTACTGTTGCACGGTATTCGCCTGCGTGAGGATGGAGGTAAGGTTGTGCATCACATCCGCGGTAACGCCTTCCATGTAAAGATAGGTCGGCTCCACCTTGGCTGCCGCATCGTCACGGTTTTTCTCGGTAGCAATATCGTCCACCACATCTTTGGAGGCTGTGATGGTTGTATAAGCGATATCGCCGACCTCAAGGTTATAGCGCTCCGGCGTAATGGCAATGAAAAACAGTACCATCATCGTCAGCGTACCTGCCAACAGCATATACCAGCACTTTGCTTGCACACGCTGCAGCTTTTTCCAAAGAGCGGCGGCAGACCATTGCCCTCTTCGGGCACGGGCGGAAGCAGCGTGCTTTTTAAGCGTCATGCCCGTGTATCCTCCCCGTACGATCCCGTTCGTAAGTTTCATACGCTTTTACAACCGTCTGCACCAAATCGTGGCGAACTACGTCGGAATGGGTGAGGCGGACGATTGCGATTTCTGGAATATCCTTAAGTACTTCCACGGCTTGCAGAAGCCCGGATTGTTTGCCGGGAGGCAGGTCGGTCTGCGTGTCGTCGCCTGTGACCACCACGCGCGAGCCGGAGCCGAAACGCGTGAGGAACATTTTCATCTGCTCGGTCGTGGTGTTTTGCGCCTCGTCCAGTATAATAAAGCTGTCCGAAAGCGTGCGGCCGCGCATATAAGCCAGGGGAGCAACTTCCAGGATGCCGCGCTCCTGCAGGCGCTGGTAGGAATCCGGCCCCATCATATCGTAGAGCGCGTCGTAAAGCGGCCGCAAATAGGGATCAACCTTCTGGTTCATGTCGCCGGGCAGAAAACCCAGCTTTTCACCGGCTTCTACGGCAGGCCGGGTCAGCACGATGCGTTCCACTTCCTTATTGCGAAGCGCGACAACCGCAAGCGCCATAGCAAGGTAGGTTTTACCCGTGCCTGCGGGGCCTAAGGAGAAAGTAAGCTCATGGGAACGGATGGCATTCACGTATTGGTACTGCCCCAACGTTTTGCAGCGAATGGGCCGGCCACGGTGAGTAACGGCGATCGCTTCAAAAGCAACGTCGTCCAGCTGATCCAGTTCGCCTTCTTTAACCAGCGCTACGGCGTAACGCAGGGTAGTCCGGTCAATCTGCGTATGCCGAAGCGCCAGCGATTTTAGTTTCTCTACCACTTCCAACGCCATTGCGACGTTGCCTTCGCCGCCGGTAATGCGCAAGTCGGAACCACGCACGGATAACGCCACGCTCAGCTCGCCTTCCAAAAGTGGCACGTTACGGTCGTTCGCACCGAATAGCGACAGGTAATTATCCAGACTTTCCAACGACAGAACAGCCGTTGTTTCCTGTGCCAAAAGCATAGCCTCCGTTCAAGACGTCGTGTGAGCCTCCCGCGATACCTCTGTCCGGCGGAAAAGCCGGAAAAGATATCAACTCTATGATACAATAAACTGCCGTTTTGTCAATCGTTTGAGGCAATATCGCGGGGCTCGCGCGGTCGATTGCGCCTGAGAAAGCCCCTGTTTTGTTGATATATAAAAACCTGTATTTTTATATTGCTTTTTAAACCATATCGGTTATAATAATTGGCGTAGCGTCTTTGGAAAAAGACAATGTAGTATGGAAGGCGGAAACTCCATGAAATACGTGGTACTGGTAGCTTATGTAGTCATGATGGTCGTGGTGATCTTCCTCACCGCAAGAAAGAACTTAACACTCAATGGCTTCCTGTTGGGAGGTCGCAGTATTGGTCCGTGGATGAGCGCGTTCAGCTACGGGACCAGTTATTTTTCTGCCGTTATTATTGTGGGTTATGCGGGCTCCATCGGTTGGGGCGCGGGGCTCTCGGCCGTATGGTGCGGCATTGGCAACGCGTTGATTGGCAGCCTCTTGGCTTGGGCGCTGTTGGCAAAACCAACGCGCAGGATGGGGGAACGGCTGCAGGTTGGCACCATCCCGAGCTTCTTTGAAAAGCGTTATCAGAGCAAGACCCTCAAGGTGATCGCAAGCCTGATGATCTTCGTATTCCTGCTGCCGTACAGCGCCAGCGTATACAAAGGCTTGGGTATCATGTTCACCAAAGCGTTTGGTTTCGATTATACCTGGTGCGTAATCGGCATCGCGCTGCTTTCGTCCATCTACCTCTTTGCCGGCGGCTATAAAGCGACGGCAATTACGGATTTTATTCAAGGGCTGATTATGCTGGTAGGTATTGTCGCAGTTGTGTTTTATGTAGTGAGAGCGGCTGGCGGGGTTTCGGCGGGGCTGAACCTGCTGGGAACGGCCGACGTTGGCGGACAAAACTTGAACACGCTTTTGCCTCCCCAGGGGAAGGGCTCGTGGCTGCTTAGTAATGTTATGCTAACGTCGCTGGGTGTGCTGGGCATGCCGCAGATGATTCACAAGTTTTTCGCCATCAAGGACGAAAAAAGTGTTAAACGCGCCATGGTGATTTCCACCCTCTTTGCGCTGATTATCGCGGGCGGCGCCTATTTCGCGGGTAGTTTCGGCCGGG
>JADGQP010000012.1 GCA_017881705.1 Christensenellaceae bacterium | reverse complement strand
GACCTGCACGGCCGCCTGCTGTGCGGCGCAGCCGTAGGCATCACCACAGATTGCATGGAGCGTGTGGAAGCGCTGATCAAGGCCAAAGTGGATGTGATCTCCATTGATACAGCGCACGCGCACAGCAAGGATGCGCTGTCGATGATGCGTGATATTCGCGCCGCCTACCCCGATATGCCCGTTATCGCGGGCAACGTGGCCACAAAAGAGGCCACCCGCGCGCTTATCGACGCCGGCGCGAGCGTTATCAAAGTCGGCATCGGCCCGGGAAGCATCTGCACCACGCGGGTCGTCACAGGCGTAGGCGTGCCGCAAATCACCGCCATCGCCGATTGCGCCAAAGAAGCGGATAAACTGGGCGTCGCCATCATCGCGGACGGCGGCGTGAAGTTCTCGGGCGATATTCCCAAGGCCATCGCAGCCGGCGCAAAGGCCGTTATGATTGGCAGTCTGTTCGCGGGCGTGGATGAAAGCCCGGGAGATATGGAGATTTATCAGGGCCGCAGCTTCAAAGTTTACCGCGGCATGGGCAGCCTGGGCGCCATGCAGCAGGCGCACGGCAGCAGCGACCGGTATTTTCAGGAGAACGCATCCAAGCTCGTACCCGAGGGCGTGGAAGGCCGCGTACCTTACAAGGGGCCGTTAAGCGATACCGTTTTCCAGCTCATCGGCGGGTTACGCGCGGGCATGTTTTACTGCGGCGCACCCACCGTGGAGGATTTGCGTGTGAACGGCCGTTTTATCCGCATCACCGGCGCGGGGTTGCAGGAAAGTCACCCGCACGATATCTCCATTACCAAAGAAAGCCCAAACTATTCCCGCCAGGGTATGTGAGGGCATGCATCATCACAAAAGGCTCCCAAACCGGGAGCCTTTTTTATATGCCGACGAACCCTTTGCGCATTGGTAACGGTTCAGGGCAAATCCGTATCTTTTTTAGGGCGCGTGTGCAGCAGGCGTATTCCGCGTTTGTCGGTGCGCGGCGGATTCGATTGCATTTTTTCGCCGCGAGCGATATCGTCCGCCTCCAGCACAACTTTCAGGAGGTTCAACAGAATCGGGCCGGCAATCAGCCCCAGAACGCCGATCAACTGGAAACCGGCGAACATTGCCATCATGGTCGCCAGGGGATACAGGCCCAGGTTTGCGCCAACAATGCGCGGCTCGCAGATCTGCCGTATAAGCACCGTGCCGATATAGACCGCCAACAGAAATATGCCCATGGTATAATTGCCCAACAGCAGCGAAACCACAGCCCACGGAATGAGGAACAACCCGGCGCCGATTACCGGCAGAGCGTCTGCAATGCCGATGATAAAGCCCAGCAGCAGGCCATATCTCACACCATAAATCACAAACGACAGCACCAGAAACGTCGTGATAATCAACGATACCGTAAGCTGGCTTTTAATCTGTCCAAACAGCGAATGGAACAGATTGTTTTTCACCAGCGTTCCATGTTTTTGCATGTCATCCGGGAAGGTTCGGCGGATAAACCTGGTAATCCGTTCGCGGTCGAGGGTAAAATAGAAGGTACCCATAATGGTGAGCACAATGCTCAACAGGATTCCGGGAATGGACGTCGCCGCATTCATCGCGCCGTTTGTGAGCGCCGCAGACAGGGAACCCGCTGTTTTCATCGCGGTGTCACCTATGGAAGTCAGGCTTTTATTAAGCGCGGCAATCGCCGTTACGGGAAGCATGCCCGAATACTGCTCGTACAGGCCATGCAGGTATGGGATCGCCGTGCTGGATATCCAGCCCACAAGCTCCGGTATGGAATGGGAAAGCGAAATCAGTTCACGGAACATACGCTGAAACAGGAAAAAGAATCCCACGCCCAGAATGCCAAACAGCAGCAAAACGCCTACCAGCGTAATCAGCCAACGGGGCAGTTTCACGCGCTTCATATGGCGCTCGCACAGACGAACCAGTGGCGTAAGTATCATAGAAAACAGCAGCGCCAACAAAAACGGCCAGCACAGCGGAACGATCAGAATAAAAATCCAGGTGAATAGCAGCGTCAGCAGAATCAGCCAGCCTTTTCGCGGCAAGCCATTTCTGCGTTCATTCCAGGCACGTATACGTTCCAGCAGGTTATTCAGGGCGTGTCGCCTCCTTGCGCATTTCAGGCGACATCCATCGCCTGCCGGTTTGTTTACTGTAGGCATATCCGTCGGTCAATGCGGTTAAAGGCGGTATGGAGCAAGCGCGCAGTCCGATTGGGAAAGCGAAAGTTCGCGGGGCATTAGTCGCGGCGCGCATTGGCAAGTTTTCAATTTGGCAGGGCATGGCGAACGTTTGTCAGTTGCCTGTGGCGGGAATAATCGTGATTTGGACATCGCTGTCACCGTCGGTGGCGACGTCGGTCGGAGCTTGGGTCGGGGCTTCGGTAGCCGCGGTATCGGTCGGAGCGTTGGTCGCCGGGGTAACGGTCGCCGAAGCATCGGTAGCCAAAGCATCGGCAGCCGAAGCATCCGGGGTGGTGGTCTCCGCACTTTCAATGGCGGCGGCTTCGGTTTTATGCTGCACCTGCAGCGCATCGTACTGTTCTTGTGTAATTACCCCGCGGTCCAGGTTTTGCTTATCAATTACGCTCTTTCGCTTCACGGGTGTGCAGCTGGGGCACGGCTCCAGCGAGGCAAAAATACCCGTATCCAGTTCGCTGTACTTAAAGGCGGTCAGCGGGAGGTACTTGTCCCTCACTGCGGCGCAATTGGCGTAGGAATGGTAATACTGCCCGCCGGTAGGGTTATAGTATAAAAGCGTATCGTCGTCCGGATAAGGAATCACGCGACCCGCATCGTCCCAGATGACGATTTTGGTGTACCTTTTTAGGTTGTTCCAAAGCCACGTCTGGTCCAGCCCGTCCTCGTTGGGTAGGCGCGCCACGCGGATGCAGCCGTGGCTGGCCTTTTGCCCCAACTGCGACTCCCACTTGGTGTAGCGTTTGGTGCCGTCGGCCAGGATATTGCAAGGCACCTCGTGGATTTTATCGCCGTTGTTATAGCGGATGGCCATAGCGCAGTACATGCCTTCGGCATCGAACCCGCCGCTCCAGCTGATGGCCACGTACTCTCCCGACGAGGTTTCGTTATAAGGCTGTTCGTCGTTGGGCAAGCCCGTAGATACCGCGCAGGAGCTGAAAAACTTGCCGTCAATAAACACGTTCAGCCGCTGGGTCAGCTTATCCACGATCACGCCATAATGCTGGTTCGGGGTAATGGTTTTCAGCAATTTGGTTTTCACGTAGCCACGGATGATCCGGTTATAGTAATCGATGCCCTCTATGAGCGTCCAGCCGTTTTCGTCGCTTCCCAGCACGTGTACGCCGGCGGATGCGCCGTTGATAAACCCGCCCAGTTTGTCGTTGACTACCTTATCGCCGCCTGGGGTTTTTAACGGATAAACGCTCTCGGTTTCGTCCACGTTAAGCACGGTGATAGGCTTCATCAGCAAATCCCAGCAGGCTTTTTCGTCGGTGATATCGTATGCAAAATCCTCGCCGAACCAATCCTTGCCGGTCTGGTAACCTTCCAGCGCTTCGGCAACCGTTTTGGCATAGCCGCGGGTAGTGGGTACGAACATCGCACTTAGCAGGAAAATAGCCGCGAAGAGAAACGAAAGGGTACGATTGCGAAGGGATAAAACTTTCATGAATACCTCCTGGAACATTCGCCCATTCCCGCAAGGAGTGTTATAACACGTCCTTCCCGCGGATAACGGGACTGGCGGCGTATAGATCAGCCCTGAGCTTTCTGGCGGTCTTTCTCGCGCAATTCTACGCGACGGATCTTACCGCTGATCGTCTTGGGCAGTTCGTTGACAAACTCTATGATACGTGGGTATTTATACGGTGCGGTGGTGTGTTTAACGTGCTCCTGCAGCTCCACCTTCAGCTCCTCGCTGGCGGTATAGCCGGGTTTAAGCACGATCGTTGCCTTAACAACCTGCCCGCGCAGGGGATCCGGCGCGGCGGTTATGGCGGTTTCCAGCACAGCCGGATGCTCCAGCAGCGCGCTTTCCACCTCAAAAGGCCCGATGCGGTAACCGCTGGATTTAATCACGTCGTCCGCACGGCCTACATACCAGTAATAACCCCACTCGTCGCGCCACGCGGTGTCGCCCGTGTGGTAAATACCGTTGTCCCAGACCGTTTTGGTAAGCTCGGGGTTTTCGTAATATCCTGTGAACATCCCAACAGGCGGCTCTCCGGTATCGGTACGTACCACGATCTCCCCCGTTACGCCCGCGGGGCAGGAATGGCCTTCTTCGTCAAGTATATCCACATTGAAGAGCGGGCTGGGTTTGCCCATGCTGCCCGGGCAGACTTTCATGAACGGGAAGGTCGCCAGCGTCACCACCAGCTCGGTCTGTCCAAACGCTTCCAGCAGCGGAATACCCGTGCGTTTCATCCATTCGGCAGCCATATCGGGGTTAAGGGGTTCGCCAGCCACGGCGCAATGTTTGAGCGCGCTCAGGTCATACCCGGCGAAATTCTCCTGCAGGATGTAGCGATACATCGTCGGCGGCGCGCAGAAAGAGGTTACGTGGTAATCGCTCATCTGGCGCAGAATGTCGTGAGGGATAAAGCGTTCAAAATCGTATACGAAAACGGCGCTGCCCGTGAGCCACTGGCCGTAGAGTTTGCCCCAAACGCTCTTGGCCCAGCCGGTTTCGCTGATGGTGAAGTGCAGCCCGCCATCGATACATTGCTGCCAGTACAGGCTGGTGACAATATGCGCCAGCGGATAGTAATAATCGTGCGTCACCATCTTGGGCATGCCAGTCGTACCACTGGTAAAGTATAAAAGCATCGGGTCGTGGTTGTGCGGGTAAGCGTCGCCTTCCGGCTTGCGCCATTGTGCGGAAGCTGTTGCCATTTCCTTTTCGTAGCTCACGAAGCCTTCGCGCTCGCCTTTCAGGATCATCAGCGTTTCTAGCGTATCGCATTGTTTCTGCGCGTCCTGAGCCGCTACCAATACGCTCTCGTCCTTGTGGGAGATCAAGGCAGCCTTGATGCCCGCGGCGTTTACGCGGTAAAGAATATCCTTCTCCGTCAGCAAGTGGGTCGCGGGTACACCCACGGCGCCGATCTTGTGCAGCGCCATCAGCACCGGCCAAAACTGCAGGTGCCGACGGAGTATTAGCAGCACCTTATCGCCCTTGCGAATCCCCAGCGAGGTAAAAAAGTTGGCCGCTCGGTCGCTTTCTTCTTTAAGCATTCCAAATGTATAACGTACGCAGGCGCCATTTTCATCCGTCCACAACACGGCGGTGCGTTCGGGTTCCGCTACGGCGATACGGTCTGCAACATCGTATGCAAAGTTAAAGCTCGCCGGGCGTTTGACACGGAATCGTTTATTAAAATCATCGTAAGTCGCGTACTCCACAGGGCATTCCAAATATTCCAGGTAGAGCGGTTTCATCATGCTTTCGCTCCTTCCTTCACGACGACCGCGATGAAGCGGCAATCGCCCTCCAGCGCGTACATCACATGGGGAAGGGAACTGTCATAGTAAATGCTGTCCCCTGCCTTCAAGTAAAGTTCGGAGCCGCCCAGGATGATCTTCAGCTGGCCGTCCAGCACGTAATCGAACTCCTGTCCCTCATGGCTGTGCGCTTGCTTCTCCACGCCCGGGCTGTCCTGTGCAACGGTGACAATGAAGGGCTCGGCCAGTTTATCGCGAAAATTATAAGCGAGGTGATGGTACACGTACTGCTCTCGGCGGTTGCACTTCAGGCCCTGGCCATCGCGCGTGAGCACGTAGCCGTGCAGCTTGGGGCTTTCGCCGGTCAGCAGGTCGCTGATGTCCACGCCCAGCGCTTCGGCGATGTTGAAAAGATGCGAAAAGCTAAAATCGCACGTACCCTTTTCGTACGCTTCATACTCTTCCAGACGGATTCCCGTTTTATCCGCCACCTGTTGGGCGGTTAAACCCGCGATGTCGCGCAGGTCCTTAATTCGCATGGCGATCAAACCAAGCTGTTCCGAATTATCCGCCATACCGGTCGCCTCCTTATTGCTGAAACGGCTGATGATTCCCCAAAATTACAGCATAGGTAGCATACCATGGAGAAGCGAAGCATGTCAAGGCGTTCGGGTGCTCCGGCATACGTTTGAACGTCCAATCCGGGCTGTCTGACTGCTTGCGGAGAGCCGGTTTTTCAGCGGTGCGCGCAAACCATCGCCCGAGCCAACCGCGCGCGCCACACTTGTAAAAAGTGCTCTCCTCAACGTCTTCCAGGCGCACAGTACGCTTACGGGAGGGTTCCCCGTTTTGGTGAAAACATTGACATACCGCCTTTTATTGAAGTATCATAGGTTGGTTCGTTACCTACGCGTTTTCTGATTGGCATCTTTCCAAATTTCCCGTAAACCGGCAGGCGCAGCCGCGGCCGGTACGGCGACAAAGGAGTTTATTTGATGTCGACACTCAAGCAAAAAATATTGGATCGCACCGTGACCCTCGGGGTCGTCGGGTTGGGATATGTGGGGCTTCCCCTGGCTGTGGAGAAGGCGAAAGCGGGATTTACCGTAATCGGTTTTGACGTTCAGGAAGAAAAAGTAAACATGGTCAACCGCGGCCATAACTACATTGGTGACGTGGTGAACCATGACCTGGAAGAAATCGTAAAAAGCGGTCGTCTGCGCGCAACCATGGACTTTGCCGCGGTCGCCAGCTGCGATTGTGTCTGCATCGCCGTACCTACCCCTCTGGACGAGCACCAACAGCCCGATATCAGCTATGTGCGTTCTTCCGCGGAAAGCATCATGCCATACGTACACAAAGATATGCTGATCGTGTTGGAATCCACCACCTACCCGGGCACCACCGAGGAACTGCTGAAACCTATCTTTGAAAGAAGCGGGCTTAAATGCGGAACAGATTTTTTCCTTGCCTTTTCGCCCGAACGGGTGGACCCCGGCAACGCTGTTTATAAAACCCGCAACACCCCCAAAGTGGTCGGCGGCATGACCCCGGAATGCACTGACATCGCCGCTACGCTGTACGAGGCGGTACTGGAAGCGCCGGTGCACCGCGTATCTTCGCCCGCGGTTGCGGAAATGGAAAAAATCCTGGAAAATACCTACCGCAACGTAAACATCGGGCTGATCAACGAGCTTGCGATTCTGTGCGACCGTATGGGCATCAACATCTGGGAAGTCATCGACGCGGCCAAGAGCAAGCCTTACGGCTTTCAACCTTTCTATCCCGGGCCGGGGCTGGGCGGGCATTGCATCCCGCTGGACCCCTATTACCTCAGCTGGAAAGCGCGCGAGTTTGGCTTTCACACCTCCATGATCGAGTCCAGCATGATCATCAACGACCGGATGCCGGAATATTGCTGTCAGCGCGCCATGCGCCTGCTCAACGAACACAAGAAAGCGCTCAACGGCTCCAAAGTGCTGGTGCTGGGCGTAGCCTACAAGCAGGATATCGACGATTTCCGCGAAAGCCCCGCCCTGCGCGTGATTGAGTGCCTCAAGGGCAACGGCGCTGAGGTATCCTACTTCGACCCCTACATTCCCTGCTACAAATTCGAAGGGAAAACACACGAAGGGATACCGGAGTTAACCGCCGAGGCACTGAAAAACGCCGACCTGGTGATGGTTACCGCGGCGCACACCACCGTGGATTACGATTTTGTAGCTGCTAACGCCCCCCTGATTTTTGACACGAAAAACGCGATGAAGAACGTCGCCTGCCGGGATCGTATAGAGCTTTTATAAGGGGGCTTCCCAAGCATGACCCAGAGGCTTCGTTACGCGTTAATCGGCTGCGGGCGCATATCGCCCAACCACGTCGCGGCAGCGGCGAAAAATGCCGAAGCGCTTGAGTTTTGCGCTGTTTGTGATTTGTCGCCCGAACGGATGGAAGCGGCGCTGTGCCCGCTGCCGGAAGCGAAGCGCGCCAAGGTGGCGCGCTATACGGATTATCACAAGATGCTTACCGAGGTAAAGCCGCAGTTGGTGGCCGTAGCCACAGAAAGCGGCAAGCACGCCGCGATTGGCCTGGATTGCATCGCCGCGGGCGCGAACGTAATTATCGAAAAACCCCTCGCGTTAAGCATGGCCGACGGGCGCGCGCTGATCGCGGCGGCACAGGCTGCGGGCGTTAAGTTATGCGCCTGTCACCAGAACCGCTTTAACAAATCTATCCGAAAAATCCGTACCGCTGTGGAGGAAAACCGCTTCGGCCGGATGCTACACGGCGCGGCGCACGTGCGCTGGAACCGCGGGCCGGATTATTACGAGCAGGCCCCATGGCGCGGTACCTGGGCGCAGGACGGCGGGGCGTTAATGAACCAGTGCATTCACAATATCGACCTGCTGCGCTGGATGATGGGCGACGACGTGGACGAGGTTTTTGCCTACACCGACCGGCTGGAGCACGATTATATCCAGGCCGAAGATCTGGGCATCGCGCTGGTGCGCTTTCACAACGGCGCGTACGGGCTGATCGAGGGCACGACGAACGTGTACCCGCATAATCTGGAGGAATCGCTTTATCTGTTCGGCCAATACGGCACCGTGAAGGCCGGAGGAAAAAGCGTAAACCGGATTGAGGAATGGGATTTTCGGGACGGGCGCGGCGACCCCGCAACCATTAAAATGGAGTTCAGCGAGAATCCGCCCAACGTTTACGGTTACGGGCACGCGCCACTGTACGCCGATATGGTGCACGCCATTCGGGACAACCGGCCTCCCTACGTAAGCGGCGAGGCAGGCCTGCGCGCGCTGGAACTGGTACTTGCCATTTATCAAAGCGCGGCGACCCATCAACCGGTGCGTTTGCCGCTTCAGAACTGCGCGACCACCGATTTTGTTGGGAGGTTCGGCTCATGAACATCCACCCCACCGCCGTTGTGGACGAGGGTGCGGCTATCGGCGAAGGCACGCGCGTGTGGCACTTTACGCACGTTCAATCCGGCGCGAAAGTGGGCAGAAACTGCACGCTCGGCCAAAACGTGTACGTCGGCTCCGGCGCGGTAATCGGCGATGATTGCAAGCTGCAAAACAACGTGAGCGTGTACGGCGGGGTTACGCTGGGCAACGGCGTGTTCTGCGGCCCGAGCTGCGTGTTTACCAACGACCTTACGCCCAGAGCCCGCTATCCCAAGGGCGCGGAGCATTTTTTGCCTACGCACGTGCTGGATGGGGCGAGCATCGGCGCGAACGCCACCATCGTATGCGGGCACATCATCGGCAAGAACGCCATGGTCGGCGCGGGTGCCGTGGTGGTGGATAACGTACCCGACCACGCGCTGATGCTGGGCGTACCCGCTTCGCAGCACGGCTTTGTATGCACTTGCGGCAAACGGCTGGCCGGGTTAAAGTGCTCCGTCTGTGGGCGGCTGTATATGCCGGTTGGCGAAGGCCTGGCGGAAGTGGAAAAACAGAGCATGTGATACTAATTCAAAATATGAACGCATCGTTCTTGCGGGTATTTTGCGATATAGCTTTGTCGCGAAATCTCGACGTAGCCCCGCTACGTCTTCGCTTCCGCTCCGCGCCCTATCGCAAAATCCCTCGCAAGCTCTTCGGCATTCATAATTTGAATTAGAATAACATTCACTCAAAATCCCTTTGGCATTCATCATTTAAATAGAAATCAGGCGCAGCCTTCCCGCACAACGGGAAGGCTGCAGTCTTTTATTGATCTTCATGAAGCAGGCACTGGCCGTTAATTGTCGCGGTGACCGCAACGGCGCGTGCATGCCACGGCAGGCTTTGCCAATTTACTGCTTTTGCTCGTGGTATTCCTTTTCGGTGTTCACATTCCAGATGGCGCTTTTATCGGCAATGCCTTGCGTTAACCCGCGCACGGCCTCAAAACTAGTCGCCATGGAATGGTCCATGTTATTGTAACGGTGTTGCCCGTTGCGACCTACGCAGTACAGGTTTTCAAGCCCGTTCAGGTACTCCGTGACCATGCCGATCTCCCCGTACGTATCAAAGTAAGCCGGATAAGCCTTTTGTACGCGCTCGCGGTGAACATCCAGCACTTCACTTCGGCTGTTGATGACGCCCATGGTAATCAGCTCGTCCATGGCAAACGCGGTGCAATCCTCCGCGCTCATGTTCCAAAACGCGTCGCCCTCCGTGCAGAAATATTCCAGCCCGATCCATACCGTATGTTCGGGGTCGTCGACCATATAGGGCGACCAGTTGTTGAAGATCTGTATGCGTCCCAGCTTCACGTTGGTGTCCTGCACGTAAATCCAGCAATCGGGTACAATATTCCCCAGCGTTTTCAGGTGGGTTTTATTTTTCAGGTTCAGGCGGTTTAGCAGCAGACCCACGGTCACAAAGTCGCGGTACGGCAAGCCGTCGGCCACGCGTTTCACGTTTGCGGGCACGGCCGGTATCGCATCCACCAGGTCTTTAACAGGCATGGAGGAAATAAACGCGTCGCCGGCAAGGGTTCTTTCTTCGCCGTTTTGCAGATATCGCACGGCGGTAACGCGCCCGTTTTCGGTGTTCACGCCCGTGACTTCGCAGTTCATCAGCACTTCGCCGCCCGCCTGGCGCACATCATCGGCCACGGCTTCCCACAGCTGTCCGGGGCCAAACTTGGGGTATCGGAATTCCTCAATCAGCGAAGTCTGTACTTTTTTCTGCCGCGCTTCGCGGCTCATGAAAATCTTGGAGAGCATATCCAAAAGAATGCCGCGAATGGAAAGCCCCTTGGTGCGCTGCGCACCCCACTCGGCGGATATTTCGCGCGGATGGCGGCCCCAAAGTTTTTCGGTGTAGCCTTCAAAAAACATGCTGTAGAGTTTTCGGCCGAAGCTGTTAATATAAAAATTCTCCAACGACGTCTCCGGCAGCTTGTGAAAAACCGAGTGCAGATAGCTGAAACCGACTTTGAGCGTCGTTACAAACCCCATGGTTTTAATGGTGGACCATTTTAAACTGATGGGATAATCAAAAAAATGTTTTTGGTAATAAATGCGGCTCACCCGGTTACGCGTAAGCATAACGCGGTCGGTCTGTTCAGGGTCCGGGCCGTCCACGTTTAGCGGCACTTCGCGGTTCAGCAGCCGATCGTCCAGCGAAGGCGCACCCTGCAGGGGCATAACCTCCTGCCACCAATCCATCACCGCCTGGTCTTTACTAAAAAAGCGATGACCGCCGATATCCATGCGGTTTCCGTGGTACGGAACCGTTTTGCTGATGCCGCCGATGCTTGAGGATTTTTCCAGCACCGTGACCGAAAACCCCTCGTGCTTTTTCAACAGTTCATACGCCGCGGTGAGCCCTGCGGGGCCCGCCCCGATGATAACCACCTTTTTCATCTGTCGTACCATGCTCCTAACCGCGTTATTCCTTCGTGATTATAGCATGGACGCTAAGGATTGGCAACGGGCGCGACGGCATGGTCGCGCCCGTAAAACTGCGGTAATCCTTACGGTGCAAAGGTTTAACTTTAAACAATCGGGTTAAGGTGTGCTTCAGCGCTTTACCAGTTTCACGGAGAAATCGGTTTTTTGCGGAACTTCACCGCCGGAAAACACAGCAACAGGGTGGTTATACGCTGGTCGCACAGAGCTTTCAGTTATTGTCCATGCTGGTCAGTTCCGACTCGCTGGCGGCGTTGGGACGGTTCTTTCATAACACAGCTTTTTTTCGCTTCATGTTGACAGCACAGGGCGAAAAAAGTATACTTATCTTGTGCTTAATAAAGCGCAAGGGGTGCTGACCAACGTCGGCTGAGATCGGATGAAAGTCCGGAACCCTCGAACCTGATCCGGGTAATGCCGGCGTAGGAATCAATGGAAAATTCCCTTGATGGATTCCGCGTTGCACTGCCCGCAACCGCGGGAATTTTATATTTAAGGGGGATTTTTCATGGGTTACAAACTACGTCGGCTTACTGAAAGCGCTTTGCTGCTGGCTATCGCAACGGTGTTGAGCCTGTTCCAGTTTGCCGGGCCTTGGGCGCTGGGCGGAAGCATCACCGTGTGCAGCATGCTGCCTATCGTGATGATCGTTCAACGTTATGGCACCGGCTGGGGAATGATATCCGCGCTTACGTACAGCCTGCTTCAGCTGTTGCTAGGACTCAACAACGTGCAGTATGCGCCCAACGCACTCACGGCTGTGGGCATCATTTTGCTGGATTACGTGTTTGCGTTTGGCATGTTGGGCTTCTCCGCTGTTTTTAACCGTGTGATCGCCGATCGCCGTTTGTCGATTATCGTAGGGATCGTCGTTACTTTTTTCGGGCGTTTCCTGTGCCACTTCTTAAGCGGTATGATTATTTGGGAAGCGCTTTGGCCCAACGCCCTGGGTTGGGCGCCCGTATTGTGGTCCTTCGTCTACAACGGCAGCTATATGCTCCCGGAAACCATTATTACCGCCACGGCTGCCTTCCTGCTGTATAAACCGCTGAAGAAATTCTGGCTGGGCGAAGACCTGAAAAAGCCGGCCGAAGCAAAGTAACGAACGTGCCTCGCGGTGCCCTCCTTCCCCCCAAGGCCTGTATCAATACAGCGGGCATTGGGGGGCGTTTTAATTCGTTTATCCCCTATTGGGACAAATTCCCCGTTTTGTTTCCATTTTGGACTGTTAGCTTCGTTTGGCCTTTCCAGGAAGCCTCAAACATCCTATAATTTGGAATATAGGCAAGGAGGCGGCCGCCATGGGTAAGAATATCTCGGAATGGGCAAAATCCATCGCAACCAAGCGCGTTTTGCGTTACATAAACAAGGATTTTGACCGAAACGGCGTAAAGGTATTGAACTGGTTGATTCGCTACGATTTCGGCAGCAGCGTTAAGCACGAAGCTCAACTTGTGAAGGACGCGCTTGCCGATTCGGATAATAACTGGTCCAAGTTGGCGAAAAGCCTGTGGACGGATATCGACGACGGTCAGCGTCTGCGCCTTTTTGAGAACTTTGTAATCAACGGCAGTATGATCGGCACGCCGCGTCAGCGCCGCTTCAGCTTAAAGTACGGCTGCAACATCCCATGGGCGGTGCTTATGGATCCTACCAGCGCCTGTAACCTGCATTGCACCGGCTGCTGGGCGGCAGATTACGGCAACCGCCTTAACATGACGCTTGCGGAACTGGACAGCATTGTACAGCAGGCGACGGCGATGGGCACGTACTTCTTCATCTTCTCTGGCGGCGAGCCGCTAGTGCGCAAGGCCGACATCATCACCCTGTGCGAGCGGCATCCGGATTGCGCGTTTCTGTCGTTTACTAATGGCACGCTGATTGACGAGGCTTTTGCCGACGAAATGCTTCGCGTTAAAAACTTCGTGCCCGCCATCAGTGTGGAAGGGTTTGAAAAGGCTACGGACAGCCGCCGCGGTGAAGGCACTTACGCCAAAGTGGTACAGGCAATGGAACTTTTAAAACGTAAAAAGCTCGCCTTTGGCGTAAGCTGCTGCTATACCTCCCAAAACACGGCGGACATCGGCAGCGATGCCTATTTCGATGAGATGATCCGGCTGGGCGCGAAGTTTATGTGGCTTTTCACCTATATCCCCGTTGGCAAGGACGCTGTACCGGAGTTGCTGGTCACGGCCGAACAGCGCGAGTTTATGTACCATAAACTGCGCGCCTTCCGTTCCACCAAGGCGATCTTCACCATGGATTTCTGGAACGACGGCGAATATGCCGACGGCTGTATCGCGGGCGGGCGGCGCTATATGCACATCAACGCCAACGGCGACATCGAGCCCTGCGCCTTCATACATTACAGCGATTCCAACATTCGTGAGAAAACGCTGCTGCAAGCCTACCAAAGCCCTTTGTTTATGCAATACTATAACAACCAACCCTTCAGCGACAATATGCTGCGGCCTTGCCCACTGCTGGATAACAACGGCAAGCTGGCTGAAATGATCGACAGCTGCGCAGCCAAATCGACTGACATGCAATATCCCGAAGACGTACACGCGCTGTGTGATAAATGCAAGCACGTCGCCGAATGCTGGCAGCCTGTTTCCGAAAAACTGTGGAACGAAAGCAATGGCCCCGCCAGGTGGGAGCAGAAAAAGAAACACAACGCCGAGCTGCAGCGTAAATACGAGCGCGAGGCTCATACGCACACCGGCAAAATTCGTCCCACGCTGTAAACGCTTGCGCCCCGCGCAAAAGTGCGGGGCTTTTCGCTTTGCCATGTTGATCTGGAATTCAATCGGAGGTGCTTATGGATAACCAGCCCGTCATCAGAGCCGCTATCCGCAACGTAGTTACAAAAGGCATCCGCGATATCCGCCGCGATCCCAACCGCAGCATCCGCAGGCTTGTGGATTTGGGCATTCAGTTTGGCAAGGGGCATAACCAGCAAACGTTCTTCACCGACGCGCAAAGCGCGCTGAAAAGAAAACACAGCGCGTATTATGAGCTGGTTACGCAGCTTACGCGCAACGTCGACCCCAAAACGCTGGAAACGCTGGGCTTCAACGTTGGCTATATGAGCTGGACGATGGGAGCCAAGCAAATTCGCGCCTATGAAAAAGAGCACGGCGTCAACGTGCCCTGGACGATTCTGCTGGATCTGCGTCATGGCGAGTTCCCCACGCTGGATCTGCCCAAACTGGTACACGAAGGGCAGGCGCTTGGCATTTACACGTATTTTCTTTATGTCTGCGAACATACGGCCGATTTAGACGCCATACTGGCCGTGGCCGAGCAGTTCTCCGGCAGCGCTTTCTTCCTGTTTTCCGCTGACGGAAGCACGAACGCGCGCCTGGCCGCCATTGACGCGCTGCTGAACAATACACTGATTATTCCCCGCGGCGGAGATTCGAGCTGCCCTGAAATCGGCGGCATGCTTGCCCAAAAAAAGAGGATGTTTGGCTTAAATTGCGAATATAACGCAGTAAACGCGCAGACGCTTTTATCGGATGCTTTTATACAAGCCGTGGCAGAACAGGGCTATCCGTTCCTTTTCTTAATTCCCTCGCCCGATTGCGACCCTGTCACGCGAAAGCATGTGAACGAAAGCGTGCTAGCGCTGCGAAGCGAGGGCCGCTATCCTCTTTTCCCTGTCGACCTGTACGACGATGTGCGGCAGGTGGATCACATCATTTCGGAGGAAAGCTGCATGTTGGCGCTACGCACGGACGGCTTGGTACTTTACCCCATCGGCGCAAGCCCTGTGACGCTGAACGGGTGCTCTTTGGAGGAATTGATCGCCGCCACAATGCCACGCACACACCGCCGCCGCTAAGGGAGGGATAAACGCGCCATGCCCGAAGCCAACATCACCAAGCGGGCGCTGGGCGCCTCCTTAAAAACCCTGATGCAAACCAGGCCCTTCCATAAAATCAGCGTCGGGGATATTTGCGAGCATTGCGGGATGCACCGCAAGAGTTTCTATTATCATTTCCAGGATAAGTACGATTTGCTTAACTGGGTGTTTTACAGCGAGTTTATGCAGCTGTTGGATACGACTCCGCAAACCGAACTTTGGACCTATATGCAGCGTATGTGCGAGTATTTCGCGCAAAACCGACAGTTTTACCTCAACGCTTTTTCCATCGAGGGTCAAAACGCATTCAGCGATACCTTCAACGAAACGCTGGAATCCATTTTAAGCGCCTACCTTCGGCAGGAAATACGCGACGACGCTTTCCGTGAATTCTACTGCGATTTCTTCAGCGACGCGTTCCGCTGCGCACTCCTGCGCTGGCTGCGCGAGAGCAAACCGGCGAGCGCCGAGCAGTTCGTGGCTCTCTGTCGCCGTACCGTTGACAGCGCTTCGGTTTACGGCGCCGTCCATCCCGCGCCGTAAAAAAGCGAAAAGGCGCTATATAACAGAAAAGAAACTTTTTACAGAGAATCAAACAATCAAAAAAGGGGGGCATCGCTCCCCCGTTTTCATTTGTTTTCAAACAAACCGTCACCGTTTCAGCGGCTGGCTGTTGTTTTCGGTGTTTTTTCTTCAGTCGGCTGTCCCAGACGGCATAAGAATGCGCTCATTGACTGTATCCGTTTCATTTCCCGTGCTGAAACAGGAATTTTGCCCGTCCCGCAAGCGAACGTACGCTTTCGCGCTCAAATATCCAACCGAAGCCCAGCGTGATTGCCAGCGCGTAAACACACAGCGGCACCGCCAACGTGATCCATTTGAAGAAACCGTTGATGTTGAGCAGGTTAAACGCCAGAAACGGCCCGGCGATCAGCGTAACCTGCAGGATCATGCGCAGTATTCTTTTTAGCGTCCATTGCCATGGCAGGTGTGTTATATATTTAGGCACAAACCACAGTTGCAGTACCGTACGTAGAATATTGGATAGGATAATGCCCGCAAGAATGCCCACAATCGCCATGGTCATGCTGGTTTGCAGCCCCCAGAACCCAAGCGCGCACCCCAACGCAAGCGCGGCAACGACCTGCGCGGTGCACTGATGGCGCGTTTCCTTAAACTTCCCGCTAGCGGTAATCATTAAATCCATGGGCATTTTACCGTGGTCGGTAATCGCCTCCAGCACCACCATCACGCCGATGAGGGGCGCGGAATAGTTGGCGTCGGTGATTTTATCGGTATACAGCACCACGAAAGGCACAATCATAATGGCAGCCACGGAAAAAAGCACAGTCGTCAGCGCCAGATACAAAAACTCAAAATCACGGTAAGCCTTTTGGAATTTCTCCGTCTGCTCACGAATAATTAAATCCCCGAAGCCGGAATAGATGCCTGTGGTGGTCATTTTAAGGATTCCCCACAGCCCGACCGTTACCATGTTATACGTGCCGTATACCGAAATCATCGACGCATCGCGGGTAATCAGCGTGGTCAGCATGATCGCGGCGCTCTGGTGGAACGCCGTGGTAAACTGCTGGTACATCGCGTCCCACCGGCGGGCCATCGCGGCTTTGTTAGGCTTGGCAAAGGCGTTCACCTGCGGGTAGGCTTTTCTCACATAGCCGTTTAAAATCAGCGGGCGGATTACGATGGTCAGTGACGCGGCCAACCGAAGCAGGATGATGTTCGATTTCATATAGGCGAGCACCACGATAACTGCGGTTTGCAAAAGCAGCGAGCTCATGCTGGCCAGGCTGATCATAAACGTGCGCTGGTCGGCTGTAAGCAGCACGCGGTAACGCGAGAGGGTGAAAAACTCGAGCGCACCCGACATGCCCATGGCACAGATGAGCAGGAACACGCTCAGGTAGTCCATCAGGTTGCCGTTGATCGTCTCCACGGGGACGATTAACGGGTAGGCTACCGCCAGGATCAGCGTGAGGCCGACGAACATCCACCCCGCAATATTGTAAAACTGCCGCGCCGCGGACACGATGGCGCTGACCGCGTCGTAATCCTTGTCCGCTAACGGTTTATACAGGCTATAGACCACTGCCGCGGCCAACCCCGCCTCCACCAGGCGGAAATATGTTAAAAACTCGTTGGCGGACACGATGAGGCCGTTGACCTGCGAGCCATAAAAAAGCATCATCAGGCGCGGCGTCACAAAGCCCATCAGCATAGCCGTAAGCTGATAGGCTGCCGTAAACACGGTGTTTTGCACAAAACGCGACGTGCGCGTGTTGTTGCGGTAATTCAATGCCGTATCTTTCATGCTCGGTCCAGGTGGAGCGGCTTGCGCTCACTTTCGGGCGGTGGGGTCATGTAATCGGTGCCGTACAGGCGCGTAAGCACGGTGGCGGCGTTTTGAGGTATACATAGGGTCAGGGTTTCAAAGGGCACGCTCGTAAGCGCCGCGAATTCGTCGCGAGGAAAAGCCATGGAAAGCAGGTTAAACGCGCCATTGCTCATGTGCACCGTTTCGCTCTCCCCGCCGGTTCGCGCCACGCGCTGGTACGCCGCGAGTTTGCGCTCGCGGGCAAACGGCAGCCCCATCAGGCGTGTGCCGCGCAGCAGCAGGCGCCTGCCAGACGAGAAGCGGCTGTAATCCGTGTGCTCCTTCAGCATTCCCTGCAGTACACGCAGCCTGAACAATTTGATCGTGCGCGCAAACTTATGCTTGGGCAGCGGGTCCAGAATAAACAAATCCACAAACGCGTCGCCCCCCGCCTTGCGCACGCGCGGCACCCATGTGTCCGCAAGGTCCAGTACAAAACCCGGGCCGTGCTGCGAAAGGTAGGCGGTCTCGAAACGGTCGTAGCTTTCGCGGGGTAAAACCAAATCCACGTCGTCGTCCCAGGGGATAAAGCCCCCGTGCCGAACGGCGCCCAGAAGCGTGCCGCATATTGCGCTGTATGGAAGCCCGTTTGCATCCAGCACGCGCACCGTATCCGCAAGCACTTCCAGCAACTCCGCGTGCACGCGTTCCAAGCCGTAATCCGTCATGCTTTTCCTTCCAGCACGGCCTGCACCCGGTTTGCAACACCAGGCCCGTCCAGCCCGTAAAAGGCTTCCAGATAAGCCTGGTCGCCCACGATGGAACTGTAGCAGTCGTTCATGCCGATACGCACGACGCGGGCGCGATTGGCCGCGAAGCCCGCGACCGTTTCGCATACCGCGCCGCCAAAGCCGCCGACGATGGTGTGCTCCTCCAGCGTAAACAGCACCGGCACTTTTTCGCACAGGGTTTTCAGGTAGGGTTCGTCAATCGGTTTCACCGTGGGAAAGCTGACCACACCCACGCTGTACCCGCGTTCGGCCAACAGCTTTTGCGCGGCAACCGCGCTGGCCAAAATGCCGCCCGCGGTTAGAATATACGCGTCGGTTCCCTCACAGTACGGCAAAGCCTCGCCGGTACGGTAGCCCCGAATGTTTTCGATATCGTGGAATACCGGCTCGCCGCCGCGACCGATGCGCAGGTAGGCTACCCCGGGCTCCGTTAAAAACCGCGCCATCACGGCTTCGGTTTCCGTCTTGTCGGCGGGTGCATAGACGGTTACGCCCGGGAGAATCCTGAGCGCGCCCATATCCTCGGTGGCGTGGTGGGTCATGCCCAGAGCGCCGTACACAAAGCCTGCCCCAACGCAGACGATTTTCACGTTTACCTCATGGTAGGCACAGCAGTTGCGTATCTGTTCCAGACAGCGGAGGGTGGGAAAGTTGCCGATGGAATACACCACCACGGTTTTGCCTTCCAGCGCCATGCCCGCAGCCATGCTCATCATCGCCTGCTCCGAAATGCCGGCGTTGATGAAGCGATCGGGAAATTCCTTCATGTAGGGAAACAGCACCCCGAAGCCCAAATCGCCCGTGATCAGCACGAGGGCGTGGTTCCTGCGGGCTTCGTCCTGAAGGCAGCGTGTGAACGTATCTCTCACGGTTTTTGCGCCTCCAGTTCCTTTAGCGCCGCGTTGTATTCCGCTCCGCGTGCGGTGCGGTAATGCCAAAGTACGTCGTTTTCCATAAAGCTCACGCCTTTGCCCTTAACGGTATCGGCGATAATCACAATCGGCTTGCCTTCGCCGCGCGCCGCCTTCGCTTCGTCGTAAGCGCGGTGCAGCGCGGTATGATCGTGCCCGTCTATACGGATTACATGCCAGCCGAAACTCGCCCATTTCTGGTCCAGCGGTTCGAGCTTAATGGTGTTTTCCACACTGGCAAGAGATTGTATTTTATTAAAATCAACCGTGACGATAAAATTATCCAGACGATACTGGTTGGCAATCAGCGCAGTTTCCCACACCGCACCCTCGTCGCACTCGCCATCGCCGATAATGCAGTACACACGGTGTTCCCGTCCGTCCATTTTAGCTGCCATCGCCATACCCATAGCCATAGGCAAGCCTTGCCCCAGCGAACCTGTGCTGGCTTCCACCCCGGGTACGCCCTTGTGGCTCACGTGCCCGCTTAAATGGCTGCCGTTACTGCAATGGTTTTCCAGCTCGCTCAGGGGAAAATACCCGCACTCCGCCAGCGCGGCGTAGATGCCGGCTCCGGCGTGCCCTTTGCTTAAAATCAGGCGGTCGCGGGCAGGCCATTTCGGGTTTTTCGGGTCGTGATTCAATATGTCGGCATACAGCACCGCCACGATATCCGCCATGGAAAAAATGCTGCCGATATGCGCGGTGCCGCCACGGCTGGTCATATCCAGCGCATGACGGCGTATTTTGTATGCCAACTGCTTGCTTTTCTCGTAGCTCATGGGGACGCTCCTTTACCGTTTCGCCGCGCCGTGTGCGCTTACCGCGGTTTGGAATCAATCGCCGCTTGGTGCGCGGCCGAAAATTCTGGCGCAAACGCAGGCAACGGTAGTAAACAATAGCCGCATATCCGTACCCGGAGACTGCCGACGGGCATATTCCACACGCATCCTGTTTTTTTCGCCAAGGATGTTGCGTTCGTACGCGCCTTCCGGGTCGTCGTGCCCCACAACCTCGTCCAGCCGGATGAGCTTGATGGAACTGGGGTCGCTGATACCGGGACGCACCCACAGGATACATTCCTGTTCTTTGGTGTAGCGAACGGTATATTTGAGCAGTTCCGGTCTGGGGCCGATGAAGCTCATATCTCCCTTGAGGACGTTGAACAACTGGGGTAGCTCGTCGAGCTTCGTACGTCTGAGCACCCGACCCACGCGGGTCACCCGCGGGTCGTCCAGCGCCGTGGTGCCGCTGTATTGATCCGCT
>JADGQP010000135.1 GCA_017881705.1 Christensenellaceae bacterium | reverse complement strand
CTGTAACGTTTCCCGCTCCTCAGTCTACAGTAAGGTACCAAGGCTGAACCGAAAAGGAGAGATGAAAATGAAACGCGCTTTCTTATCCGTACTGCTTCTTACGCTGCTTTGGGCGTTCGCCGTACCTGCTTTGGCGAGTGATACGGCTTCCCCGTCACCCGATGCCGCGGCCTCCCCCGTGCCTGTTTCCACGGCGGCTCAGTTTTCGCTTGCCGACCTTACCCTGAACGGGCTGGTTCCCGGCGCCACCGCAGACGACGTGAAGGCTGCTCTGGGCGCGCCGCTTAGCCAATCGGAAGAAACCACACAGGCTGCGACCGGCGAAAAGATGCAGGATTGGAACTACGATGGGCTCATTCTCTCTTTCGCCGACGGTTTGCTGTACTATGTGGACACCACCAGCGCTAAGTACGTCGGTCCGCGTGGGTTAAAGGTGGGCGATACGGAAGATATGGTGAAAAACGCCTTTTTCGTCGATTACGCGGAAACGCACTATACCGTGCTTTATTGTTCCGGCTGGATCGATTCCCTCAGCGAACCCCTGCCGCCCTGCGGCACCGCCACCACCTGGGACGACGGCACGCTGTATTACCAGTACCTTTCGCCTGTGGAACCCTACACGGCGGACGTGATAGCTCAACCCGAAAGCTATCTGTTCCAAAAGCACGCCTGCCTCACGTTGATTTTGGATGCCAAAACCAAAACCGTGACCGACCTGAGCTGGTTCGTGCAAGCGATGGCGGAATGAACGCGTTTGCGCGCCTGCTCCGCCGGTTCCTGAACGAATTGACAGCTTTTCCGGGTCATGCTATAATTATTGATATTCCACACCATGAGGGAGTAATTCGCGCTAACGCGCGGTTTGGCCAACAGCACTGCGGGCTTATCCGCCCGCCTGGCCGACCTTAATGAATGAGACTCATGTACAGCAACGCCTGTATATGGGTCTTTCTCTTTACAGGCGAACCCCGAAAGGAGTTACCTACAATGCGTTACGAAACCATGGATGCTCCGGATGTTCTTACAGAACTCAATACTACCCAAGCAGGCCTGAGCGAAGAGCAGGTGCGGGAGCGTTTGGCTCGGCATGGTAAAAACAAACTGGCCGATGGCAAAAAAACCACGCTGTTGCAGCGCTTTTGGGCACAGATGGCCGACCCGATGATCCTCGTTCTGCTGGCAGCCGCGGCGTTAAGCGGCATAACCTCAGCCTATGCGGGAGAATCGTTCGCTGACGTGTTCGTCATTCTGTTTGTAGTCCTCTTAAACGCCGTATTGGGCGTGGTGCAGGAAAGCAAGGCCGAGGGAGCCATAGCCGCTCTGAAGGAAATGACGGCCAGCACCTCCCGGGTATGGCGCAGCGGTCAGTTGACGCGTATTAAAAGCGAGGAACTTGTACCTGGCGACGTGATTGCCCTGGAAGCGGGCGACGCGGTGCCCGCCGACGCTCGTATTCTGGAGTGCGCTTCCCTTAAGGCGGAGGAGGCGGCGCTGACGGGCGAATCCGTACCCGTGATGAAAACTGCGGAAACGCTGGAAGCCCGAACAGAAGAAATCGCTTTGGGCGATCGGCGCAATATGCTGTACATGGGCAGCGCCGTCGTGTACGGCCGCGGCCTGGCCGTAGTCTGCGCCACGGGCATGGGTACCGAAATGGGAAAAATAGCGGACGCTTTATCCCAGGCGCAGGACGAAGCCACGCCTCTGCAAAAGAAACTGGCCGGGTTAAGCCGTATTCTCACGTGGTTGGTGCTGGGTATCAGCGCGCTCATCTTCGTTTCGGGCGTACTCAGAGCCGGCAGGCTGGACGCCGAGGTGTTAATCAATACCTTCATGCTGGCCGTAAGCCTGGCGGTCGCCGCGATTCCCGAAGGCCTCGCCGCGGTGGTCACGATTGTGCTATCCATCGGCGTAACCAAAATGAGCAAACGCGGCGCCGTGATCCGCCGCCTGACCGCTGTGGAAACCCTGGGCTGCACGCAGGTCATCTGCTCGGATAAAACGGGAACGCTTACGCAAAACCGTATGACCGTGGTGGATGCTTACGGCGCCGATAAGCCGCTGCTGGCTAAAGCGATGGCGCTATGCACCGACGCGGAGCTGGACGAAAACGGAAACGCCGTTGGCGAACCTACCGAAAGCGCGCTGGTCGCCTTCGCCGCACGGGAGGGATTGCCAAAAAACAAACTGAAAGCGGAGTCCCCCCGCGTGGGCGAAGCCCCGTTTGACAGTATGCGGAAAATGATGAGTACCGTTCACCGCGATAAAGGCGGCTATATCCAATATACCAAAGGCGCTCCGGACGAACTGCTTACGCGCTGCTCGCTTTTACAGACAGCCGAGGGAACGCGGCCGCTCACGGCCGAACTTCGCACAGAAATTCTTGAACGCAACCAGGCAATGGCCGGGCGCGCCCTGCGTGTGTTGGCTGCCGCCTGCCGCGAGTATGCCGCGCTTCCAGGCGCTTTTGAGCCGGAAACGCTGGAAAACGAGTTGACCTTTCTGGGCCTGGTGGGGATGATCGACCCCGTGCGCGCCGAGGTGAAACCGGCGCTTGAGGAATGCCGTTCCGCCGGTATCCGTGTGGTAATGATCACGGGCGACCATATCGACACGGCAATCGCCATCGCGCGTGAGTTAGGCATCCTGACCGATCCTTCCCAAGCGATTTTAGGCCAGGCGCTGACTGCCATGAGCGATGAAGAACTGGACCGGGCGGTGGAACGCTATACCGTTTACGCGCGTGTGCAGCCGGAGCATAAGGTGCGCATCGTCAACGCCTGGAAGCGCAAGGGCAGGGTGGTCGCCATGACGGGCGACGGCGTAAACGACGCCCCCAGCATCAAAACCGCCGATATCGGGATAGGCATGGGTATTACCGGTACAGACGTTACCAAAAACGTGGCGGATATGATCCTTGCGGACGATAATTTTGCCACCATCGTGGGCGCGGTGGAAGAAGGCCGCAAGATCTACGCCAATATCCGCAAGTCCATACAATTCCTGCTTTCATCCAATTTAAGCGAAGTAATCGGCAGTTTTACCGCCACAATACTGGGCTTCACGCTTTTGATGCCCGCGCACATCCTATGGATCAACCTGATTACCGACAGCCTGCCCGCCCTGGCGCTGGGGCTTGAGCCTGGCGAGGGCGACGCTATGAAACGCCCGCCCCGCGACAGCGCGGAAGGCATCTTCTCTGGCGGCGTGGGCACGGATATCGCCTACCAGGGCGCGCTGGTCGCCGTGCTTACGCTTGCGGCCTATCTGGTAGGCCACCGCCTCGAATCCGGCCTGTGGGAACTGGTTAACAGCCCCGACGGTATGACGATGGCGTTTTTAACTATGTCCATGG
>JADGQP010000134.1 GCA_017881705.1 Christensenellaceae bacterium | reverse complement strand
GGCAGCTCGACCACCGGGGCCTGATGCGCCGCACCATCCGCAATGGTTACGAGATCACCTTCGACATGAAAGTATTCGGCCGCAGCATCACCAATAAGGACAACACCGCCTTAAACAAGGTATGGGATACATTTAAATTCATTCAGGTACAGCCGCTGCCTGCCACAGCCAGCGCAAAGATCAACGTTACCGAGGCGCCGCCCAAGGAAACCAACGACGATACGTTCACATTTGCCGGCACTGCCGCCCCCGGCGTACAGCTTATCGCCGTGGTTATGGGCTTAAGCAGCCCCACCCCTGTACAAACAAATGTGGATGTAGGCAGCTCCGGCAAGTTCAATATGACACTCAAGCTGCCCAAGGAAGGGGCGTTCATGGTCACGGTCACCGCCGATTATCAAGGCGCGGATGTGATGGAACTCGCCTATCCCGTAACCTATCAACGCACGCTGCTGACCGTGGACGTGTCGACCGTGATTCCCGCAGCCGTCACAAGCGATATGCTGACCGTGCAGGGCAACTCCACGCCCGGTGCGCTGATCCAGGCCTTCGTCAACGACGAGCTTGTGGATAAAAAGAAAGTCAACTCTGCCGGTAAATTCTCCATCGACCTGGATACTTCCAAAGAAGGCTCCTACACTCTGGTATTGGCTTTCAGCAAAACAGGGCTGGCCGACCGGCGCGTAACCTATACGTTCTCCCGTCAATGGGCTGAAACGGATATGCTTACCAGCCTGGCCGCGCAGGCTATCAAGCCAGCCTACGCCACTCTGGTAGAGAAAATCAGCGGGTACGACGGCCGGATTATGGGCTATAAGTGCTATGTGGTCGACATAACGCAATCCGGCGACAGCTGGATATTAAAACTCGCTTTGGTGAAAAACGCAAAGGGATATAAAAACATCATCCTCGCGGTCACCGACAGCCAGCCGGAAGTGAAGGCAGACGATCACGTGATGATGTACGGCCAGTGCGCGGGCATGTCCCTGCCGGGAAACGACACGTCTGCGGATGCGAGCGCAAGCACGGATACCAGCGCAAGCACGGATACCAGCGCGAGCGGCAGCGGGGATTCCTACCCCACGTTCGATCTGCTGCTAATCTCCGAATTGTAAACGATTTTTTCAGAACCGTCGTTAACGCCCGCAGCTTGCCTGCGGGTGTTTCTCTTTGCGGTGCGCGGTTGTTCTTTCGCTGTTTTCCATGTATACTGTTGTGGTAAACCCAATGAAGAAGGTGCGCTATGGCGTTTTTACCGGTTACGCGCGAGGAGTGCGTTCAGCTGGGCTGGGACGCTCCGGATTTTGTTTTCGTGGTGGGCGAAGCCTATGTGGATCACCCGTCCTTCGGGCACGCGATTATCAGCCGCGTGTTGGAGAACGCGGGTTACCATGTTGCCATGCTCTGCCTGCCTTCGTTTCACGGTATTGTCGATTTCAAGCGTTTCGGAAAACCCAGGCTCGGCTTTCTGGTCACTTCCGGCGTAATCGACAGCATGGTCAACCATTATACCGTCGCCCGCAAGCGTAGGCATGAGGACGCGTATGCTCCAGGCGGGCAGGCAAGCCTGCGCCCCGACCGCGCGGTAACCGTGTACTGCAACCTGATTCACCGCGCCTATCCGGGCATTCCCATACTGATCGGCGGCATTGAGGCGTCCCTGCGGCGTTTTACACATTACGATTATTGGGATGATAAGGTTCGCCGAAGCGTTTTGGTAGACAGCGCCGCAACGTTGCTGATCTACGGCATGGGCGAACGCATCGTGCTGGCTTGTGCCGATTGGCTCAACCGCGGCATGCCTGAGGACGAATTGCCTCTTTTACGCGGCTGCTGTTATATGGCCAAGGAGCCGCCCGCAGACGCGTTGGCATTGCCCTCCCACGACGAAGTTTTGGCCGACCTCACCGTGTACGCCCGCGCGTTCATGTTGGAATACGGCGAGCAGGACGCGATAACCGGACGCAGGCTTTTTCAGCTGCAGGACGAGCATCGGGTTCTGGTGCAAAACCCACCAGCTCCGCCTTTGAGCCGTGAAGAACTGGACGCGGTGTATTCCCTCCCCTACGAGCGGCTGGCCCATCCTTCCTACATGGCGCAGGGCGGTGTTCCGGCGCTGGAGGAGGTTCGCTTTTCCGTTTCTGCGGTGCGGGGATGCTTTGGCGCGTGCAACTTTTGCGCGCTCACATTCCACCAGGGGCGCGTAGTCACCTCCCGCAGCGAGGATTCCATTGTGGAAGAAGCGCGCGAGATAACGCAGATGTCCGATTTCAAAGGTTATATACACGATATCGGCGGCCCCACGGCAAACTTTCTGGAGCCTGCGTGCGAAAAGCAGCTTACGAAGGGCTGCTGTAAAAACCGGCAGTGTCTGTACCCCACGCCCTGTAAAAACCTGCGCGTAAGCCATAAGGAACTGGTGCAGACCCTCCGGCGCGTGCGCGCGCTGCCCAAGGTAAAAAAAGTGTTCATCCGTTCCGGCATTCGTTTCGATTATCTGCTTGCGGACAAGGACCCCACCTTTTTCCGCGAGCTGTGCCAGTATCACATCAGCGGGCAGCTGAAGGTGGCGCCGGAACACATCAGCCCCCGCGTGCTCGATAAAATGGGCAAGCCCAGGCGCGAGGTGTACGAGGCGTTCGTGGAAAAGTTCGAGACAATCAACCGCGAGTTGGGTATGAAGCAATACCTGGTACCGTATCTGATGAGCAGCCACCCGGGCAGCACCCTGGCCGACGCGGTGGAACTGGCGGAATACCTGCGTGATACCGGCCACCAGCCCGAACAGGTACAGGATTTTTACCCCACTCCGGGCACGTTGAGCACCTGCATGTTTTATACCGGGTTGGACCCGCGTACGATGAAACCCGTATACGTGGCTAAAACCGCACACGAAAAAGCCATGCAGCGGGCTTTGCTGCAATGGCGGAACCCTAAAAATCACCCGCTGATCCGCGAGGCGCTCAGGCTTAGCGGGCGTGAAGATCTGATCGGTTTTGGCCGGGATTGTCTTGTTCCGCCCCGCGAGCTTTACACCCGCCCGTATGGGTATGCCTCAGGTCGGGAAACGACTGCATCCCCGCGCCGCACAGAAGAGGGCAATCCGGCGCGTTCTGGCGACAGCAGACCGGCGCGTTCTGGCGACGGCAGACCGACGCGTTCCGGCGATGGCAGACTCCCGCGTTCCAGCGACGGCAGACCGACGCGTTCCGGCGACGGCAGGCCTACACGTTCTGGCGACAGTAGGCCGACGCGTTCCAGTGACGGCAGACCATCGCGTTCCGGCGAAGGCAGGCCTACACGTTCTGGCGATGGCAGGCCGACGCGTTCCAGCGACGTCGACTGGCAATCGCGTAAAACGTATGGCGCAGGCCCTTCGCGCCCCGCACAGGTAGGCAGAGCATCAAATTCCCGTACCGCCGGTAATTCCGGCACGGCGCGTTCTGGCGGCAGCCGCACAAAAGGCACTTCCTCTAGGCCAACCAACAGCAGTACCAGACGCACCAAGCGTTGAACGAAGGCTAATGGCAACGCAATACGCACGGAAAACACGCGGACACATTCGCGAACACATCTAGTTTTTATTGAGCGGCCGCCGCAAAGCCTGCGGTTTAAGCTGCTTCCGTTTTCAAATGTTCCAATACCTGCCGTATCTCCCCTACGGCAAGCACCTTCGGCGCGGGGTAAAAAAGGTTGCCTTCCCGCGCGGCCTGTGCCGCAAGAATCGGAATATCCTCTTCCTGAATTTCCGCAAACCCTTTGGGTAATCCCAGATGAAGGTTCAGCGCCTCCACGGCGGCAATAACAGCCGCCGCTTTTTGTGCATCCGCCGCATCGGTTTGCGCACCCGTCAACCCCGCCGCGTCATAAAGCGCCGCCAGCGCCCGGTGCGCTTTTTTGCCATAGGCGCGCAGCACCTCAGGCATAACGACCGCGCAGGCCGCACCGTGCGCCAACCCATATCGGCCGCCCAGAGCGTGCGCCACAGCGTGCACATAACCCACGTTCGCCCGCGTGAAGGCCAGGCCGGCCAGATAGGCCGCCTGCTGCATGGCTTGCCTCGCTTCCCGGTTTGTGCCGTCGCGGTAAGCCGTTTCCAGGTTACCCACAATCAGCCGCACTGCTTCCACGGCGTTTTTTCGGGTTGCGGCGGTATTGCTGTGGCCAATGTACGCTTCAACCGCGTGGCTTAACGCGTCCATGCCGGAAGCAGCGGTGACGTGCGCGGGCATGCCATAGGTCAGCGTCGGGTCCAGCACGGCGACGAGCGGAATCAGGCGCAGGTCGCCAACCGCGAATTTATGGTGTTCATCATCCGTAATCACGGCGGCGATGGTCGCTTCGCTGCCCGTTCCCGCGGTGGTGGGCACGGCGTACAGCGGCGGGAGCGCGCGGCGAACCTTGAGCATGCCCTTCAACTGCGGCACGGTTTTATCCGGCCTGGTGATTCTCGCGCCGCAAACTTTGGCGCAATCCATAGGCGAACCGCCACCAAAAGCGATTATGGCGTCACAGGCGTTTTGCAGGTAACAACTGCGCGCGTCTTCCACGTTGGCAATGGTCGGATCGTTCGCCACACGGTCGAATACCACCGCGGGCAATCCTGCCTTGTCCAGCGCTTCGCAAAGACTGTTTACCACACCCAGGCGGTGCAGGGTCGGGCCGGTGACGATCAGCGGCCTGCGTACCCCGTCCGCTTTCATACGCTGCGCCAACAGCAGCACGCTGCCCTCCCCCGTAAGCAGCTCAGGCTCCCGCCAGGGTAAAAAGGCTTCGGCTACCCGTGATATTCCTTGCACCAACCGGCAAATCAACACGTTCATCGCTATTCCCCCCCGTTCCTTATATAAATAGGATAGCACAAACCGCACGCGTTTCCCAGCGAAATAACACAGACCAAACGTATGATAGACACATGAACGCCTCCATTAAATCTGCGTGGGGTACGCGCTGTCGAAAACGTAATTTCCCGGAGGCGTCGGAGGGCCGAAGCCTACCGACTGTATTCGTATCGTCCGGCTATGCCGGACGGGCGGGGAGTTTGCGGCTGTGCCGCAAACAACACCCGAAGCTCAAAAAAGTGGCGAAGCTCGCTTATTTGATACGTAAAAGCCCCGCGCAAAATTGCGCGGGGCGAGAGGAGGAGCAATCGTCGCCGTCACGGAGAAACTCAACTCCGCAAACGAAGCATGCGCTTCAGCGTCCGATCGCGTGTCTGTCAGGATGCCGAGGTAGGCGCCGGTGTATTGGTAACCTCGGGCGTAGGCGTGGCCTCGGTGGGAACCATTTGATCGAAGTACGTCTTGAGGGTCTCCATGTCGCGTTTGTTCACCAGCATTGTGGAATCGCCGTTGACCACTGCCTGGTCAAAGTTCTCATCGTACGCATAGAACGCCACATTAATGGTTTCAAAGCCCGTCCGATTTTGGGTAAATTTACCAATCATCTGCGGCGTCGCATCCTGCGCTGCCGGTTTGTCGGTATAGGCTTCGGCCTTGATCTCGTTCAAATCGTTTACGAAAAGGCTGACCAGTGTGGATTTCAGTTCTTTGCCATCAATCTGGTAAACGATGGTGCTCGTTAAATCACCCGAAGACGATGTGCTGGTTTTAGTGGAAGCCGTTATGGTTTTAGTAACGCCATCCATAGTAACCACCATACCGGTGAGATCCGCGCGGGTCAGGTTGGCGGCGATGTTGTTGCGCAGGTCGCTCGCGGTCAGTTTTTGCAACGCGGTCAGCGTATCGGCGGTAACCAGGAAAACGCGGTTGGTCTTGCTGTGGGTCATGTAGATTTTGCCGTCAGCGTTCGTGCTGCCAAACCACAGGGTGATCGTGCGCTGCACGCTCACGGTGGGCTCCGGCGTAGCCGTCGGGGTAGCGGTGGGCGTATCGCTGGCTGTGGGCACCGCGCTGGCATCCTCCGCCATGGCCGCGGTCAGCGCGCCTTGCTTGGCGGTGGTGGCGGTAGGCGTAGCTTCAGGCGTGTTGGTAGGCGCAGACGTTGCGGTAGCCGTCGCGGTCGCCGTTGGCGCAGACGTTGCGGCAGCCGTCGTAGTAGCCGTTGCGGTCGCCGTTGGCGCAGACGTTGCGGTAGCCGTCACGGTCGCCGTTGGCGCGG
>JADGQP010000133.1 GCA_017881705.1 Christensenellaceae bacterium | reverse complement strand
GGCGTTGTTGGAAGATCGGAAACCTGTACGGCTCGCGGTAGTCGGCATGGGCGAACGCGCGTGGATTTACGCGCGGGAGGCGCTGCGCCTTCCGGACAGGCTGCAAATCGTAGGCGTCGCGGATGTGGATTCGGAGCAGGTGCGTTTGGCGCGGGAAACGTTCGGGATTCCGCCGGAAAATTGCTTTGCATCCGCCCAAGCGCTGGCGGCTGCGCCCAAATTCGCGGATGGCGTAATCAACGGTACCATGGACCCTCTGCACGTGGAAACCACGCTGTCGCTGCTGCGCCGCGGTTACGATGTGCTGCTGGAAAAACCTTTCGCGCTTAACCAGGATCAAGCCGACCAGCTGCTCGCCTGCGCGCGGGAAACAGGCCGGCGCGTGATGGTCTGCCACGTGCTGCGCTACGCGCCGTTTTATCGGCAGCTCAAGGAGCTGGTGCTTTCCGGCGAACTGGGGCCGATCATTAACATTCAGATGACCGAACAGGTCAGCTACTATCATGAGTCCGTATCCTACGTGCGGGGCAAATATGCTTCGCCCGAGCGGTGCGGATCGGGGATGCTTTTATCCAAATGCAGCCACGATCTGGATTTGATGGCCTGGATGATGGCGGAAACCCGCCCCGCAAGCGTCGCTAGCATCGGCTCTCTGTTCCAGTTCAGGCCCGAAATGGCGCCGGAAGGCGCGGGTACGCTATGCCTTACGGATTGCACTGTAGAGAGCGCGTGCGCGTACTCGGCACGGAAACTGTATCTTTTGCATCCGCAGCGGTGGGTCGCCAACATCTGGCGCGATCTGGGGCTTACCGACACCTCGCCGGAGGAGAAGCAGCGCGCGCTTTTCCGGCCGGATCTGCCTTACGGCCGCTGCGTATACCGGTTGCCCCTCGGCGTTGTGGATCACCAATCCGTGCTGGTCAGCTTCGCAAACGGAGCCACGGGCACGTTTAATATGAACGGCGGAGCCTCCGCCGCACAGCGAAAAGTCCACCTTACCGGCACGCGCGGCGAAGCATGGGGCTGTTTTGAGGAAAACCAGTTTACCGTGTCGCTGATCGCGCCGGATGCACCGCAGGGGTGCGAGGTTCGCATGGTTGCTGTGCAGCCTGCCGCGCTCAGCGGCGCGCACGGCGGCGGCGACCAGGCGCTGGTGGCAGATTTTATATCGCTGCTTAGGGGGCAAACCCCGTCCATCTGCTGCACAACGCTTAACGATTCCATGGCAGGTCATCGCCTGGCGTTTCTGGCAGAGGACAGCCGTCTGCAGGGCGGCGCAACATTGGCTTATTAGCCGCACATTCAGCAAGCGACGGGGAGGCGATCTTTCGTGAGGGTGCTCATCACCGGAGCTACCGGTTTTCTCGGTTCGCGCGCCGCTGTGAGCCTGCGCGAAAGCCACACGCTGGAAACGCTGCCCTCCGCGCTGCTGCGCGGGGAAATGACCGCGGCGCACGCTCAGCGCATCTATACCGCCATCGCCGCCTTCTCGCCGCAGGTGCTGCTGCACACGGCCGCAATTTCCGATATCGGCTACGCCCAGCAGCATGAGGATGAAAGTTACCGCGCCAACGTACTGCTGCCCTTCACGCTGGCCCGCCTTTCGGCCCGTGCCGGCTGCAAGCTGGTTTTTTGCTCGTCCGACCAGGTGTATAACGGCTGCGGCGAGAACGGGCCGTTTACGGAAACCGAGCCGCTTGCCCCGCTCAATGTTTACGGCCGCCATAAGCTGGAAGCGGAAAAGCGCGTGCTGGACGCCGCCGCCGACGCGGTGTGTCTGCGCCTGAGCTGGATGTACGACCTGCCCGCCTACGGACTGCCGACCCACCCCAACCTGCTGACCAACCTGCTGCTCGCGGCGCTGCGCGGCGAGCAGCTTTCCGTTTCGCAAGCCGACCGTCGCGGCGTTACCTATGCCCGCCAGGTCGTGGAAAACCTGCCCGCGGCTTTCGCTTTTCCGGGCGGCGCGTACAACTTCGGCAGCGAAAGCATGCAAGCCCTCAGCGACGTGGCGCTCACCTGGTGCGGCACGCTGGGGTTAAGTCCGGCGAGCGTGCGCCCCGTGGCCGGTACACCGCGATGTCTGAGCATGGATACCGGTAAGGCAAGAAAACTCGGCGTTGATTTTGATGATTCAGCCGCGGGCATCGCACGGCTGGCAAGCGACTACGGGCTCAGCCAGGGAGCCTTCCAAACTCGCGCACAATAATATAACATGTTTAGAAATTGTATATATTCTAAACAAAAAACGAACAATACGTCTTACATTCGCAACGAAATTTCCGTATCCTCGCCGCCATAAGGGTTTGCGCCTCCAAGGGGTCCTGTGCGGCTCTCAGCTCACTGGGTCAAATCAAATTGTAAAACACTTTACAATCATGTATAATATCGACAGATGAAGCGCAAAGCGTTTCAATATTCAAGGGAGGGAACTTCATGAAGAAAATCGTTGCCCTGTTTCTGACGATCCTGCTAATGGTTTCCAGTATCGGCTTCGCAGCCGCCGACGACAGCATCACGCTGGATGTGATTATCTGCCAATACGGTAACAACACCACCAACTGGTTCACCGGCACCGGCATCAACGGCAAGAGCTTCGTCCAGCTGTTTGAGGAAGCCAACCCCAGCATCAAGCTGAACCTTGAGGTCGTTTCCTGGAACGACGTGTACACGGTCGTAAGCACCCGCATCAGCAACGGCAATGCCCCCGACATCCTCAACATCGACACCTTCGCCGATTACGCCACCGAAGGGTTGCTGCTGCCCGTGAAGGATTATTGCCCCGAAACCCTGTACAACGACTTCTTCCCCTCTTTCATTCAGCAGTCGGTGATCGACGGTACCGTCTGGGCCGTGCCCGACCTTGCCTCCGCGCGCGCGATGTACTACAACAAAGACATGTTTGACGAAGTCGGCATCACCGTGCCCACCACTTGGGCCGAACTGGAAGATGCCTGCACCGCCATTAAAGACTATTACGGCGACAAAGTTTACCCCTGGGGCATGGACATGACCACCGACGAAGGCCAGGCTGCCTTCTCCTACTACACCTGGAACAACAACGGCGGTTTCGTGGATGCGGATGGCAAGTGGGCGCTCAACTCCGCTGCCAACGTGGAAGCCATTAAGTTCGCTATCGGCCTCTACTCCAAGGGCTTCACTAACCCCAGCCCCGCTACCCAGACCCGTTACGACCTGCAGGATATGTTCGGCGCCGGCAAGATGGCGATGGTCGTCACCACCAACCAGCTGCCCACCTACCTGAAAGAAAAAGGCTATAGCGTCAACTTCGGCACCGCCGCGCTGCCCCACAACGAGGGAGCGGAAGCTGGCGCAACGGGCGTTATGGACCGCGTAATGGCCTTCAAGGATGATTCTTATCCCGACCAGGCCGCTCGTAACGCCGCCATCGGCAAGTTCCTGGAGTTCTTCTATAGCCCCGAGATGTACACCGGCTGGGTCAGCATGGAAGGCTTCCTGCCCGCGGTTTCCTCCGCCGTATCGTACCTGGTAAAGGCGGATCCGAGCTTTGAAGCGTGGCTGAACGTGCTGGACAGCTGCAAGTTCTACCCGACCGCCAAGGCCGAGTGGGTGGACGTAAAGCAGGGCGTGATCGACGTGGAGCAGAAAGCGCTGCTCGGCGGCGACGTACAGACGCTGCTTGACGATCTGCAGGCGAAAGTCGCCGGCAAATAAGGGGGTTCGCTCGGAGGGCTCGGTACAGCCGAGCCCTCCTTTCTCAACAAGGAGGGACCGACATTGAACTCAATCCTTGTACGCCACAAATGGGAGCCCTATCTGTGGCTGCTGCCCAGCATCCTTTTAATGACGGTGTTCGTGATTTTCCCAATTCTGATCGTTTTTAAACTCTCCTTCAGTGAAATCTCCAAAGCGGGCGTGGTGAGCGGCTTTGTGGGGCTGCAAAACTTCCGCGACGCGGTAAGTGACCGTACGTTTGGCACCGTAATGATGAACACGCTCATCTGGGTGGTGTCGGTCGTCGGCATCTCCACGCTGCTGGGCTTCGTGGTCGCCATGGTGCTCAACAACCAGTTTCACGGCCGGAAAGTCGCGCGCTCCATCGTTATTTTCCCCTGGGCGACTTCGCTGGTGATTCAAGCGTCCATCTGGAACTACATCATCAATTTCGAATATGGCAACCTCAACAACATTCTTTTAAATCTGGGTATCATTAAAAACGCAATCAACTGGCGCATCTCCTACCAAATCGAATTTATGTGGGAATGCGGCGTCGGTATTTTCGTCACAGTTCCCTTCGTGGCGTTCTGTGTGCTGGCCGGCCTGCAATCCATTGACGACGCATATTACGAAGCGGCGACCGTAGACGGCGCCGGATTCTGGAAAAAGCTCACCCAGGTGACAATCCCCCTGGTACGTCCGGCGCTCACGGTGAGCACGGTGCTCAACATCATCTACGTTTTCAACTCCTTCCCCATCATCTACACCATTACCAAAGGCGCGCCCGCGAACATGACGGACACGATGGTGACCTATTTGTATATGCTGGCGTTTTACGACCAGCGCAAAGGGCCCGCGACCGCGCTGTCCGTAATCGGCTTCCTGATTTTGTGCGTGGTGGCGGGGCTGTATATGCTCATCGCCCTGCGTAAGGAGGAGCAATCATGAGGCGCGCCGTTTCCTTCCCGCGCAAAGCGAACCTGTTTTCGCTGGGACTGATCGCCCTGGCGCTGATCCTATTCATCGTGCTGCTTTCCCTGCCGCTTTACCAGTTTAATACCCTGTTATACACCAAAAAATCCGGCAACACTTTTGTGGGGGACGATCGCTACGTTGCCGCGCGCGCGGACGTTGACGCCGTGGTGCAGCAATATCGCGATCAAGTTGGCTACGATAATGTCGCCGAAACGGAGGATGTTACTCAGCGCGTGAACTCCAAAGGCGAAACCACCTCC
>JADGQP010000132.1 GCA_017881705.1 Christensenellaceae bacterium | reverse complement strand
CCGGCATTTCGTAGGTGATCGCGCCGATGACCGACAGCCGCAGCCACGGCAGCGGCAGCCCCAGCTTGCGGGAAAGCGCGATTACGCCGATCAGGATGGATATCGCGGGCACAATCGTAAACAGCGTGCTGGTTCGCACCACCCTGTGAAGCGTGCCCCGCTGCATGCCCAGCGACAGCGCTCGCCGCCACGAGCGCACCAGAAAAAACACGGATTGCGTCAACACCAGCGCCAGTATCACGGCAACCAGCGCGTACAGGAAAGGATCGTTGACAGAGAACGTTCTTGGCAAGTCGCATCCCCCTTTTCCATGAAGAAAATGATAAGCTAAACATTCGCGTAAAAATCTGTTTGTCCTTCGTTTCGGCAGGGCGGGCGAGCAGAAAACCCCCGTCCGTGTACACGGACGGGGGTAAAGCCTAATGAAGAGAGTAGAATTCTTGTTATACCCTGAAAATGCCCAGCGTAAGGCAGCCGTCGCTCATGAAAAAGTTGATGCGAATGGCGTAAGGCAGGGTGTTGGTGAAAATCATCGTGGTATCGCCGCCGCCCACCGCCGCGTCGAACCCCACGGGGCAGTAATAGATGCCCACGTCGGCGTGCACCTTGCGCCAGTTAACCAAAATCGGCACCTGGATGAGCGCGTTGTACAAAGTGGTGTTGACCTGGCAGCAGCCGCCGCCGTAGCCCCACAGCGCGTGCTGGCTCATGATCGGCGCGTGGTGGTAGCCTGTGGACGCGCGGTACGGCCCCATCAGGTCGTAGGTATTCTCCGTTTCCCCGGGCTGTACGATCGTGTTGGAAATAAAGCTGGTGCTCATGTAGATGTTCCAGTTGCGCCCCTGGTACTGCAGGGTGTGGATGCCCACGGCGTAAAACGTGCTCATGCAGCTGATCAGGTCGCCGCTTTGCGCTTCGTCCCAGGGTACCACTTTGATGATATAGCTGATGTCGCTTTGTTCCACGTAGCCCGTGGTACGCCAGTAAGGCAGGGGGTAACGTCCCTCCGAATCCATATCGTCCACCGCAACGGCGGAACCGGGGTTAATGGTTTTGAGCACCTTGTTGCCTTTGCCGTCATAACTGCGGATATCGGTGGAATGGTTGAGGAACGCCAGCGCCGTATGCACGTCGCAGCCCGGAATATCCCCCGCGTAGGGGTCGATGCGATCCCATTTGAAAAGCGCGCTCGTAGGCACATAACCGTAGGAGTTCAGGTAGCGGATATAGCTCCAGCCATCCTGGGTGTTTACGCTGACGGTCACTTTATCGTACTTGGGCAAACTGAACACAGCCTTGCTGTCCGGCCCGGTACTGTTTCTGGCTTCGACCGCTTTATAGGCGTAGGCTATGAACTCATCCTTAAAACCGGCAGCCGTATCGGCTGAAGATTCCGTGTCGGCCGATTCGGTTGCGGAAGGCGACGGGGTTACCGACGCGCCCTCAGCGCCCTGTACATACTCGTGAATATCGCTTAAATAGCTGGTGCGCACATATCCGGTGTTGCGCCCGATATCCACAAACGACCATTCGTCGCCCATATCGATAATATATACAACGTCGCCTTTGGCAATGCTGCCGTTTCCCGGCGCGTTATCATCCGCTGCGCGGCGCACCTTCAGCGGCGCGGAAGCGATGGCGGTATAGCGCGCCGCGTCGGTTTCCGTAGGCGCGGTCGTGGCTTCCGCGGTGGCCTGCGGCGAAGCGGTCGGCGCTACGGCAGCCGTTTCTTCGCCAAGCGCAAACCCGTTTCCGCCTATCAGCATCAGGCAAAGCATGCCCGTCAACAACCGGCTGGCCCATTTTTTCATCGCGTGTTTTCTCCTTCGGTTGCAATCGATATCATCACAGCTGTTTCATTATATCGGCCGCGCACCCGTACGTCAAGGCGGATCGGCGGCGGCAAACACGCCGGAAAAGTCTCCGACCCGCCGTTTTTCAGCGTTTGAAGCCGCGCGCGCCGCGATGTAAAAAAGCCGCCCCTTGCGCGCACGGGCGTTCGCGGGTACAATAAAGGCGGGCGGTTCAAGCGCCCATATCGCCTGAAAGAAAGGGTCGCCATGACGGACGCGCTGCAAAATAAGATCAAGACCCTGCCGGACAGCCCGGGCTGCTACCTGATGAAAAGCCACGGCGAAATTATCTACGTCGGCAAAGCGAAAAATTTAAAAAACCGCGTGCGGCAATATTTCCACGCCTTTGAAAACCATACGCCCAAGGTGCGCGCCATGGTTTCCCGCGTGGACGATTTCGACCTGATCCTGTGCCGTACCAATTTTGAAGCGCTCACGCTGGAATGCAACTTAATCAAGCTCCACAGACCCTTTTACAACATTCTGCTCAAGGACGACAAGCAATACCCCTACCTGCGCTACGACCCCGACGAGCCTTTTCCGCGCCTGACCATAGCGCGCACAATGGATCCGCACGACGGTTACAAATACCTGGGCCCGTATATCGGCGCAACCGCCGTTCGCCAAGTGCTGAACGATCTGTGGCGGTATTTCCCCCTGCGCCGCTGCGCGCTCAAACTGCCGTTAGGGCATCCGCACCGCCCATGCGTTTATTATTCTACCGGCCAGTGCAAGGCGCCCTGCGCGGAGCTTATCAGTTCGGAAGATTATCGGGCGATCCTGCGCAGCGCGGTGGATTTTCTAAACGGCGACGCACGCGAGATCATGCGCGAGCTGACAGCCCGCATGAACGAGGCGGCCGGCCGGATGGAATACGAACAGGCCGCCGTGTACCGCGACAAGATTGCGGATGTGCAGGCGATTACCGAGCGGCAGTTGGCCATCCAAACCCGCGACGTGGAGCAGGACGTAATCGCCGTGGCGGCGGACGCTTCCGACGCGGTGGTGCAGGTTTTACACATCCGTGGCGGGCGCATCGAAGGCGGGCAGCCCTACGTGCTGGAAAACGCAGGCGGCGAGGAACCCGGGGAGATCGTGGAAGGGTTTATTACCCAGCACTACGAAGACGGGCGCGCCGTGCCCCGGGAGATTCTGGCCGAAGCGTTGGGCGAGAACCGCGAGGAACTGGAGCTATGGCTTAGGCAGCGGCGCGGCGGCGCGGTAAACCTGCTTACGCCCGCGCGCGGAGAAAAGGCCGCGCTGGTGGCCATCGGCCATAAAAACGCGGCCGACGCGCTGCTCAAACGCCAGCAAAACGAACAGTCGCGTTACGCCCAGACGGTACTGGCCATGCAGGAGCTAAAGGACGCGCTGAACCTGCCCACGCTTCCGGAGCGTATCGAGGGGTACGATATTTCCAACACCCAGGGGGTACTTTCGGTCGCCTCCATGGTGGTGTTTCACGGCGGCCTGCCCGCTAAAAAGCAATACCGCCACTTCCGTATCAAAACGGTGGAAGGCGCCAACGACTTTGCATCTATGGCCGAGGTAATCGGCCGCCGTTTCACGCACGGCCTCACAGAACAGGCGGAACGGGAAGCCGCCAGCCTACCCGTGGACGAGGGTCGGTTCAGCCGTTTCCCGGACGTGGTGCTTATCGATGGCGGCCCGCAGCAGTTGGCTTTCGCCCATCGCGCCATGCTCGACGCGGGCGTGAACCTACCGATGTTCGGCCTTGCCAAGCGGTTTGAGGAAATCTATCTGCCCGATCGGGAAGCCCCGATTTTATTGGAGCGGCGCGGCAACGCGCTGCACCTGGTACAGCGCGTGCGCGACGAGGCGCACCGTTTCGGCATTACACACCACCGCGCGCTGCGCGGCAAGGCGGGGATTGCCAGCGAGCTTTCCAATATCCCGGGCATCGGGGAAAAACGTAAAATCGCCCTTCTGCGCGCGTTCGGCAGCCTGCCGGCCATCCTGGCAGCGGACGTAGACGCGCTTAGGGCAGTGGATGGCATGAACGTGAAAGCCGCGCACGCAGTTAAGGAGTACGCGGCCTCGCGCTCCGGGCAAACCGACGTTACAAAAAGCGCGCCGGACGCCTGATAAAATGACAGAACTGCAAATTCTGCCGCCGCGCCTGTTGCTTTAACGGCAAACGTGTTATACTGAGCCTGATACAGGCTCTTGTCTATTTTTATTCGTCCTTATTTGTTTTGGCGCGGCTATCGCAGCCTCTTTCCGCGCCGGAAAGGGTATTCCTTTGGCCAAGGATAAAACCGTGTACGTCTGTTCCTCCTGCGGGTATGAAGCCCCGCGGTGGCTTGGCTGCTGCCCGGACTGCGGCGAATGGAACACGTTTGAGGAGCAGTCGCACAGGGTGCTCAGCGCCGCCGATAAGGCAGCCGCGAAACCCGCGCGCGTCGCCGCGGAAGCGCAGACGCTTTCCGAAGTATCGGAAACGCAGGAAACCCGCGCCACTACCGGCAACGAAGAGCTGGATCGGGTGCTGGGCGGCGGGTTGGTGATGGGCGGCGTTACGCTGCTGGGCGGCGACCCCGGCGTGGGCAAGAGTACGCTGCTGATGCAGGTGGCGGCCGAGTTAAGCGCAAACCGCAAGGTGCTCTACGTAAGCGGCGAAGAAAGCGTGCGTCAGTTAAAGCTGCGCGCCAACCGCCTGGCCGTAAAACAGGATCGTTTGCTGGTGTTGGCGGAAAACAGCGTGGAAAACATTCTGTCCAAATGCGAAGCCCTTAAACCGGATGTGCTGATTATCGACAGCATTCAAACCATGGCCACCGAGGAAAGCTCCGGCTCGCCCGGCAGCGTATCGCAGGTTCGGCAAAGCGCCGCGGCCATCATCCGTTACGCAAAAACCACCGATACGTCCGTGTTTCTGGTGGGGCACGTTACCAAGGACGGCAGCCTAGCCGGCCCGCGGGTGCTGGAACACATGGTGGACACGGTGCTTAATTTCGAGGGTGACCGTCAGCATGAGTACCGCCTGCTTCGCGCGGTGAAAAACCGCTTTGGCAGCGTGAACGAACTCGGCGTTTTTGAAATGCTGAAAAACGGCGTATTCCCCGTAACGAACCCCAGCGAGTCGCTGCTGAGCCAACGGGCACGGGGCGCCAGCGGCAGCGTGGTTTTTTGCGCCATGCAGGGCAGCCGCCCCATCCTGTGCGATCTGCAGGCGTTAGCAACTCGCAGCTTCTATAACATGCCCAAGCGCGCCGTGGGCGGCGTGGATTCCGGCCGCGTGGCGCTGCTATTGGCGGTTATGGAAAAGCGCGCGGGTAAGAAACTGTTTGACCAGGACGTTTACGTAAGCGTCGCAGGCGGGCTGGAACTGGACGATCCCGCGGCCGACCTGGCGGTGTGCCTGGCGGTCGCCTCGAGCCTGGAAAATTTTCAGCTGCCGCAAACCCTGTGCGTCATGGGCGAAATCGGCCTGTGCGGCGAGGTGCGCCCCATCGCCCAGGCCGAGCGGCGCGTAGCCGAGTGCGTACGCCTGGGCTTTACCGAGATCCTTCTGCCCAAACCAAACCTCAAGAACCTCTCCCATATCGACGGCGCACGGCTAACCGGCGTAGATACGCTGATGCAGGCGCTGGCCGTGGTGCGATAGTTCACAATTAAGAAAGGGATTCCGAAATGGCTAAGAGTAAAACGATAGAGCGGCTTCTGCGTTTTTTAATCACGTTGGTGGGCGCGGGCCTGGGCGCGGCGGCCGCCGCGCTGGTGCTGCCTTTAATAAGGCGCACCTATCCCGCGTTTATTGTGGGCCCGTACGGCATAGCGGTCACCTACCTGGTTTTATGCGCGCTGTTCGCGCTGCTGATGTTTTTATGTTCCTACCGGATTATGCAAAAGCTGTTACAGCTGACCGCGGCGGTGGAACGCCGCTGGGCCGTCATGCCAACCCAGCAGATTATACTTGCTTCCCTGGGGCTGATCGGCGGGCTGGTGGTGGCCGCGCTGTTTAATCAGCTGCTGCTTTCGGCGGGCGCGACATTGCTAACCATCAGCCTGAGCGCCATACTGTACGTGCTGTTGGGTACGTTGGGGTTGCAGATCGGCTACCGCCAGTATCACGAACATAAAAAAGAACGCCGCCGTTTCCACTTGAAATCCCATCGGGGGGATTCGCTTTCGGGCGTATTGGAAAGCGCGGAAAGCCTGTTCGGCAGCGACGACGAGGGCGAGGACGCCGCCGACGACGCTTCGGAAACGGCTGGCGCGCGTAACCCGCCCAAGCTGCTGGACACCTCCGTAATCATCGACGGGCGCATATTCGATATCGCGAAAACCGGCTTTTTAGAAGGCAATATCGTAATTCCGCAGTTCGTGCTGGCGGAACTGCGGCACATCGCCGACAGCGGCGACGGCCTGCGCCGCGCGCGCGGCCGCCGCGGGCTGGATGTGTTGGCCAAATTGCAAACGGAATTAAAAGGTAACGTCGTGCTGAACGACACCGATTATCCCGACGTTACCGAAGTGGATGTGAAACTGCTTCGCCTCTGCCGCGATCTGGGCGGCGTAGTGGTGACCAACGATTACAATTTGAATAAAGTCGCGGGCGTAAGCGGCATCCGCGTGCTCAACATCAACGACCTGGCCAACGCCGTGAAGCCCATGCTGACGGCGGGCGAAGAGCTGACTGTACAGATCGTGCGCGAAGGCAAGGAACCCGGGCAGGGCGTAGCTTACCTGGACGACGGCACGATGATCGTAGTGGACAACGGCCGCCGGTTCGTAGGCGAAAACGTGACCGCCGTGGTGACGACGGTACTACAAACCAGCGCCGGACGTATGATCTTTACCAAGCTGAAGGCCGAGGAAACCGCGCGCGACGAGTAACCTTCACGCAGGCGCATGCAGCCAAAACGGCATCCCCTTCAGCCGGTTTACTTTTCGTTCGGTTTTGTTGTATAATAACCTTACTGACCAGAGACAATAACTAAATATGGCAAGGGGAGTGACGCTATGGACGCGCAAAAGGCGATTATCACCATTGGTCGCGAGTACGGCAGCGGCGGGCATGAGATCGGCTTGCTTCTTGCCCAGATGCTCGGCATACCCTTATACGACAAGGAACTCCTCACCCTGGCTGCCAAAAACAGCGGAATCTGCGAAGATCTGTTTGAAAGCAACGACGAAAAAGCGCTGCCCAGTTATCTGTTTCCGATCTTTCCCGGAGCGGGTACGCTGGCCGGCGGCGAAATGGAACTGCCGCTTAACCACCGTATCTTCCTTGCGCAGTTTGACGCGATCGCCAAGATCGCTCTGCAAGGCCCCTGCGTGCTGGTGGGGCGCTGCGCCAATTACGTGCTCAAAGCTCAGCCCAACCTGATAAGCGTGTTTATCTACGGCGAAGTCGCCGCGCGCATCGAGCGTATTATGCAGGTGGAAAGCCTGACCTACGACCAGGCCAAGGACCGCGTACGCAAGGTGGATAAGCAACGCCAGGGGTACTACAACTTTTTCGCGGATGGCAACTGGGGCCACCGCAGCAATTACCACCTGATGCTCAATACCACCGGCGTAACGCACGAAGCTGCGGCGGAAAGCATTATCGCCTATATTCGCGGTAAAGCGTAGCTTTTACTCGGAAACGCCAAAACGGAGAACTCTGCTTAAACAGGCGCGGCCTTAAAATATACAAACATCCCGAAACGCAGGCGGTTTCACCGTACGTCTCGGGATGATTGCATTGGTTTTATGGAAAAAACGGAAATCGGCTTTGCCCGTTCGTTCGCGCGCGGCATCGGGGCATTATTGCGGGTATAATTCCCCAAGGGCGATCTGGATGGCTTCGGTGTTCATGTATTGTAGCGCCACGCCGTCCACCGCCAGAACATCGGTAAAGGTATCCCGCGGGTAGGCGGCCAGCATGCGGGTCTGCCCGCCGGTGGTTGTGAGCGTCATCTGCCAGCGCGGCGTGCCCGAAGGCGTTTCCTGCGTGTCCAGCTTACCGGAAACGGTCATTCCTTTCAGGCGCTCCACCAGCGCATTAAAAGCCTCGGTGGTCATCGATTGCCCGTTTTGTGTAACGGTAATATCGTACACTGGGTTGCCGCTGTCGTCCGTTTTTACCTTGT
>JADGQP010000131.1 GCA_017881705.1 Christensenellaceae bacterium | reverse complement strand
TCGCTTACCCGGCTAAGCGCGACCTCTGTGAAGATTCAATGGGGTGGTATAACAGGCGCGACAGGGTATGAGCTCTATTATTGCGCAACGGCAAATGGCACCTATCAGCTGGTTGTAACCGCATCAGGCACAGCGCGCTACTACACCCATAAAAATTTGACGGGAACGAAGGCTTATTATAAGATGCGCTCGATACGCGTTTCCGGGTCGCAGAAATATTACAGCAACCTGTGCGCCATCGGCACCGTTCAATTGAAGTAATCAGGGCGCGCATATTTTAGCCAAATTTCCCGAACCAGATGACAACGCAAGCCGCCAGATATGCCGCCGCTTGGCGGCGGCATACCCTTGAGAAGCCGCGGTTCAGGGCAAATTGATCAATGATAACGCTCTTGGGGATGAAGTCCCGCAGCAGGCCGCTATGGAGCTTGTACACAGGACGTTCCCGCGCAAAGTGGTTGTGAACCGAACCCCGTTTTAAACCCCACGTGATGAATTTTCCTTATACAGCAAGCTGCGAACAATCGTACCTGCCCGACACCGGCGCCGGCTTCCATTTGGGAGCCGGCGCTTCTATTTGGTTTCATCTTGCGATTTACAAGCCCGGCGTGTCTATGGTAAGATAGCGATGCTTATCAAAGGCCGGAAAGTTCGGCGTTTTAAAAGGGGAGGCTTGCGCTTGCGTTATGATCTGCTGCTGGCGGACGCGGACGGTACGCTGTTCGATTTTCACGCGGGCGAACGGGCGGCGTTTAACGCGGCGATGGAAGCCTACGGCCTGCCCGCGGACGATGAAAGCGCCGCGCTGTACAGCCGCGTGAACCTAAGCCATTGGAAACGCCTGGAACGCGGCGAAACCACGCAGGCGCGGCTTCGGGTGGAACGTTTCGTGGATTTTTTAGCTGAGCTTCGGCTTCGGGGTGAGTTCGCAGCCACACCACCTGCGGAAGCGCTGGCCGAGCGCTTCGTGGAGGAACTGGGGCGTCAGCACATACCCCTGCCGGGAGCGGAAGCCTTTTTAAAGCGCGTATCGGCACATTTGCCCGTGTATCTGGTTACCAACGGCATCGCCAGGGTACAGCGTAACCGGTTTGAAACCAGCGAACTGCGCTTGTACTTACGGGATCTGCTCATCAGCGAGGAACTGGGGCACGTAAAGCCCGATCCGTTTATGGTTCTGGAGGGCATGCGCCGCGCCGGGGTAACGGACAAGCGCCGCGTGGTGCTGGTCGGCGACAGCGTAACGGCGGATATCGGCGCGGCGAGGAACGCGGGTGTGGACAGCGTGCTGTTTACGGACGGCTGCCCCGCGCCTGAAGACTGCGAGGCTACCTATGTTGCACAGACGCTTGAAGAAGCGGCGGCGCTGGTGCTTTCGTAATGCGCGCGGACCTTCGAGCTTGCGTTTTATGCGAAAATTCGATACAATAGGCACAAGATTGGCTTAGGGACAACGGAAAGGTGGCATTCAGATGTACCAGGAAGTTATCGATGCTGCAAAAGAGAAAATGCAGAAAACCAATGTCGTTTTCCAGAACGAACTGCGCTCCATCCGCGCGGGCCGCGCCAACCCGCAGCTGCTGGATCGCGTAATGGTGGATTATTACGGTACGCAGACGCCGCTGCCGCAGATGGGCAACGTAACCTCGCCCGAACCGCGCATGCTGTTGATCAACGTTTGGGATCAAAAGGCGCTTCCGCTGGTGGAAAAAGCCATACAAAAAAGCGACCTGGGCCTGAACCCCGCCAACGACGGCAAGGTGATCCGCCTGTTGATTCCGGAATTGACCGAGGAGCGCCGTAAGGACCTGAACAAGATGGTGCATAAATCCGCTGAAGACGCGAAGGTGGCTGTTCGTTCCATCCGCCGCGACGCGATGGAGCACATCAAGAAGCTGCAAAAAGACAGCAAGATCACCGAGGACGAGCTGACCAAAGCGGAAAAAAAGATGCAGGACGTAACCGACGAGAGCATTAAAGGCATCGACGATCTGGCCGCCAAGAAGGAAAAGGAAATCATGGAAGTGTAACGGCCGCCGCGAACCGAAGGCTTCGGCCGGGGGGAAAACCGTGAATAAAACGTTTGATATTCTGCTGGGGCTAAACGTGAAAAGCGCGCTGGCCATTTTGGCGGGCTACGGCATCACCGACGTACGCGTAACCCTTACGGGCGCGCCACTGATAGACGAGCGGCTCACGCCAGCCTGCCCAACGACTACCCGTGAAAGCGCGATGGACGGGTTGCGCAGGCAGTTTTCCGTGGGCGAGGACGACGAGGAAGAACAGGCCGCCAACTTTAACCCGCTGACCGACCCCGCGCTGGACAACGGCATACTGGTGGAATCCCGCGTGATCGCCGTGCGGGACGACGGACGGCAGTTGATTGCGGCGCGCTTCCACGTGGGCGACCCTAAGCCCGAAGTTTACGGATCATAGCCCATCTTTCCTGTTTCCGCCGCCTCCGCGCGGCCGTGCGCATCGACGTTTAACGGAGGTACCTGTTCCATGCCGGAACTTTCTCTGGAGCTTTCCCGCCTGCCGCGGCATATCGGCATCATCATGGACGGTAACGGGCGCTGGGCCAAAAAGAATAAACTCAAAATCGCCGTCGGGCACCGAGCGGGTACCGAGGCGCTTCGCGCCATTATCCGAAACGCCAGCGATATCGGCATTCAGGCGCTTTCGCTGTATGCGTTTTCCACAGAAAACTGGTCGCGCCCCCAGGGCGAGGTGGACGCGCTGATGGGGCTGCTGCTCGATTTTTTTCAAAGCGAGATTGATGAGCTTTGCCGCAAAAACGTACGGATCCTCATTCTGGGTGAAAAAAATGGACTGCCGCCCGCACAGCGCCAAGCGCTGACAGACGCGGAAACCCGCACGGCGGGCAACACCGGGCTTTGGCTCAATATCGCCGTAAACTACGGCGGGCGCGCGGAACTTGCGCGCGCGGCGCGCAGCATTGCGCAAGCCGTGGCGGACGGGCAGCTGGAACCCAACGCCGTAAACGAGCAAACCGTGGAGGATCGGCTATACACCGCTGGACTGCCGCCCGTGGATCTGCTGATTCGCACCAGCGGGGAAATGCGGCTGAGCAATTTTATGCTCTGGCAATGCGCCTATGCGGAGTTTGTGTTTCCGACAACCCTATGGCCGGACTTTACACTTGGAGATTTTCACGCCTGCATCGCCGAGTACCAAAACCGTTCCCGCCGTTACGGCAGCCGCGAGGAACACTAAACCGTAATCAGCCCAAGGGAAAGAAGGTGCGGTATGACGCAGCGTATTGTTACCGGCGCGCTTTTATTGATCGCACTGGTAATTCTTTTATTATTAGGCGGCTGGTATTTCGCCGTCGCGGCGTTTATCGCCGTATCAATGTGCATATACGAGGAGCTTCGCGCGCTGAAACAGTTTGGTCACCATCCCGTGTGCTGGACCAGTTACGCGGCGCTGGCGATAAGCGTGCCGCTGATAATGTATTTCAGCTCCGTGGTCATTATCCCCACGCTTTCGATCATTTTTTTCTGTGTGCTTTTGCAAATCATGCGCCGCGACGAACCCAAGCTGATTGACGTGCTGGTGAGCGCGCTGCCGATGCTCACCATCGTACTGCCGGGCATGTGCCTTTTCGGTATTCTGGATACGTCTCTTCGCAGGATGCAGGCGATGCTGCTTACGATGGTGTTCGCCATCGCCGTGGGCGGGGATATGTTCGCTCTTTTTACGGGCACATGGATCGGCGGCAAAAAGCTATGCCCTCGCATCAGCCCCCATAAAACCGTCGCCGGCGCGATCGGCGGACTGATCGCCAGCGTTTTCTTAGCGTGGCTGGTGGGTTATGTTTTCGCAAGCGTGCTGCCTACGCAAGCATTTCCGCCGATGTGGGCCAATATCACGGTGGGCGTGGTGGGCGGCGTGGCCGCGCAGATGGGCGATCTGTTCGCCAGCATGGTTAAGCGGCATTGCGGCATCAAGGATTTCGGCACGCTTTTCCCCGGGCACGGCGGAATGCTCGACCGGATGGACAGCATTTTGTTTACCGCCATTATCGTGTACAGCTATCGCGTAATCGTCATGACCTACATTCCGGCATAAACAGAATTCAAACCAGCGTCGGCCGGAGGAAACATTTCCTCCGGCCGACGCTGCTGACTATCAAAAAAGTGGGCTTCGCCACTTTTTTGAGCTTCGGGTATTGTTTGCGGCAGAGCCGCAAACTTCCCGCCCGACAGGCAAAGCCGGTCGATACGAGCAGCAATCATCGGGCTACGGCCCTCCGATACCTCTTGAAAGCAGATTTTAACAAGCTCCAGCGTCGGCCGGAGGAATCGTTTCCTCCGACCGACGCTGGTTTAAACAATCTTCTTTTGCATTAGGTATACGGTTCCCGGTTCCGCCTCCGCAATCGTTTTGCACAGGCAGAGCTATGCAGGGTTCAGTGCCTGCATGCAAGCCGGTTTACGCGCTATGCGCCCAACAACGTAATGGGCGAAGGTTCACAGGCGCGCCCCTTATTCGGACAGAAGCGGACAGGGCTTCCCCCATGGCCGCTTTTTGATTATAATGGTAAATACGGCCCGGCAACCGCAGCCTGAAGAAAACACTGCTCACGCCGTTTCCTGCCGGGGCCGGGAAAGGAAAGGCTGATGAACGCAAGCAAACCTTACAAACCGAGCGGGCAAATGTCGGAAGCGATGATTACCATGGTATTCCTGACGCT
>JADGQP010000130.1 GCA_017881705.1 Christensenellaceae bacterium | reverse complement strand
CCGTTTTGAAGTGCCTTTTGTTTCAACTCGTCCAAAACGCTGAGGCTCACGTTCAAATCAGCGTCGGTGTAGTAATCCACATCCACGGCGCGGAGAAACGCCTTACAGGTGTCGAAATCTAGCTTTTCCACCTGAAATTGGCGCGCCTCGTGCATATAGATGGCGTTTTCATGCAGCAGCATCGGCACGGTGAAGCGATCCATTTCGCCGATCACACGGTGATGGGCAGGGTTGGAAATATCGATAATTACAAAGTTCTCCGACGTAGCCGAACGCAGGCTGATCTCGCTGGCGGGGAAATCCTCCGCCGACCAGTGATATTTGCCTCCGACATGGCGCAAAATACCGTTTTCGGCAAGATAATCCAGAAATTCTGTTGTATCTTTTACGTTTCCGAAAGTTTCGCCGTCCTCAAAAGGCAGCTCATAGGCCGCGCACTTTACATGAGATAACAGGATATACAGATTATCCGGCTGCAACAGTGCGTTTTCCGGGGATTGCGCCAGAAAGTATTCAGGGTGATTGACGATATACTGGTCAATGGGCGCAGAGGAGGCAACAAGCACGGTCAGCGCCGTATCCTTACGGCGGCCCGCGCGGCCCGCTTGCTGCCAGGTGCTGGCGATGGTGCCCGGGTATCCGCAGAGAACGCAGGCGGTCAGGGAGCCGATATCAATGCCCAGTTCCAGCGCGTTGGTGGAAACAACCATGTCGATCTCGCCTGCGCGCAGACCACGCTCGATTGCGCGGCGCTCGGTGGGCAGATATCCGCCGCGGTACCCACGCACGCGGCCGGAGAAACCGTACGGGTCGCGCGCCTGATCCTTCATATAGCGGGTAAGCACTTCCACCTGAATTCGGCTTCTCGCAAATACAATGGTCGGGATTGCGTTGGCCAGCAGCAGGCTTGCGATTTCGCGCGTTTCGTTCAGCGCGCCTTTGCGGATGCCCAGTTGGCGGTTCACGATCGGCGGGTTATAAAAAACGAAGTGCCGCGCGCCTAAAGGTGCGCCGTTGCGGTCGATGGTCAGCACATCGCGGCCGATAAGCGTGCGGGCCAGCTCGCCCGGGTTGGCGATGGTGGCGCTGCATAAGATATACTTGGGATGACTGCCGTAAAACGCGCATAAACGCGTAAGCCGCCTTAACACGTTGGCAAAGTTGCTGCCAAACACGCCGCGGTACGAATGGATTTCGTCAATCACGATATATTGCAGGTTTTCAAACAGTTTAACCCATTTGGTGTGGTTAGGAAGGATGTTGCTGTGCAGCATATCAGGGTTGGTAACAACGATATGTCCTGCCTGGCGGATCGCTTTGCGGGCGGCGCCCTGTGTGTCGCCGTCGTAGGTATATGCTTTAATATCCACGCCCAGAGCTTCCACCAGCTCGTACAGCTCACTGGCTTGATCCGCGGAAAGCGCCTTGGTGGGGAACAGGTAAAGTGCCCGCGCGTCGGGGTTTTGTAGGATGGCGGAAAGAACAGGCAGGTTGTAGCACATCGTTTTTCCGCTGGCGGTAGGCGTAACGACCACGAAATCCTTGCCTTCGCTGGCTGCCTGAAAGCTCTCCGCTTGGTGCGTATACAGCCGATGGATGCCACGGGCCCTCAGCACCGCCTGGATGCGGGGATCCAACCCGCTTGGAAAATCGGCATACCGGCCATCCGCGGCGGGCAGGGTTTTCCAGGCCGTTACGTTCTCCATAAAGGAGGGATCGGCCTGCATACGGGCAACCAGCTGATCTACGTTCACAGTGTTCCCTCCGCAAGCGTCTAAAGCCGCGTTCGTGGCGCGGCTTTAGACGAAATACTCTATTAGGCTTTATTCGCCGACAGTTGGGTATTTTCCTGTTTCATCAGGCCTTCCCGGGCAAAGACGATCTTTCCGTCCGTAACGTGAAGGCGTACGACGTCGCCAAGCGCTATACGGCCCGCGATGATCTCCTCGCTTAAAGCGTCCTCAACGGTGCGCTGTATGGTGCGGCGCAGCGGACGCGCGCCATAATTGGCGTCATACCCTTCTTTAGCGAGATACGCCACCACGTCCGCGTCATAGCTCAGGGTGATGCCGCGTTCGGCAAGGCGTTTGGTTACGTTGCCAAGCATCAGCCCGGCGATTTTCTGAATATCCTGCGGTTCCAGCGCGTGGAAAACAATCAAATCGTCCACACGGTTGATAAACTCAGGCCGGAAAACATCCTTTACATCCGCCATAACGCGTTCTTTCATGGATTCGTAATCGCGTACGGCTTCCACGGCTCCGCCGAAGCCCAGTGTGCGGGAATGGGTGATGCTGTTCGCGCCCGCGTTGCTGGTCATGACGATGATGGTGTTTTTAAAGTTGACCACGCGGCCGTCGCTGTCGGTAAGCCGACCGTCCTCCAGAATTTGCAGCAGGATGTTGAACACATCCGGGTGCGCCTTTTCCACTTCGTCAAACAGAACTACGCTGTAAGGCTTCTGGCGAACCTTTTGGGTCAGCTGCCCGCCTTCTTCATAGCCAACGTACCCCGGGGGGGACCCGACCAGGCGCGAAACGCTGAATTTCTCCATGTATTCGCTCATGTCGATGCGGATCACAGCATTTTCATCCTCGAACATTGCTTCGCCAAGCGCGCGGCACAGTTCAGTTTTTCCAACGCCCGTGGGGCCCAGAAAGATGAACGAGCCGATGGGACGCTTGGGATCCTGCAAACCGGCGCGCGCACGGCGCAGCGCACGGCTGACCGCGCCGATGGCCTCGTCCTGCCCGATCACGCGTTTATGCAGGATATCCTCCATATGCAGCAGCCGCTGGCTTTCATCCTCGGTCATTTTCTTTACGGGGATGCCCGTCCAGCTTGCCACGATTTGCGCGATGTCCTCCTCGGTTACCAAATCGTGAGTGGCGTTTTTCTTTTGCTCCCAGGCGGTGCGTTTTTCGGTAATCAGGTTCTTAATCTTATGCTCCTCATCGCGCAGGCCGGCGGCTTTTTCAAAGTCCTGGTGCGCGACCGCCTCATCCTTCTCCATTTTCAGGGCTTTCAGGCGCTCTTCCTGCTCCTTAACGTCCGGGGGAGCGGTAAAACTGCGAAGCCGTACGCGGGAGGCGGCCTCGTCCATCAGGTCAATCGCTTTGTCCGGAAGGAAACGGTCGCTGATATAACGGTCGCTTAGTGATACGGCAGCGTCCAGCGCTTCGTCGGTAATTTTCACTTTGTGGTGCGCCTCGTAACGATCTCGTAAGCCCTTCAGAATGGCCAGAGCTTCCTCTGCGCTGGGCTCTCCGACCTTTACCGGCTGAAAGCGACGCTCCAGCGCGGCGTCCTTTTCGATGTTCTTGCGATATTCGTCGATGGTGGTCGCGCCGATGCACTGCAGCTCACCGCGAGCCAAAGCGGGTTTCAGGATATTGGCGGCATCCATGCTGCCTTCGGCCTTGCCCGCGCCCACAAGCGTATGGAACTCATCGATAAACAGGATCACATTGCCCTGTTTATGCACTTCTTTAATCGTGTCCTTCAGGCGTTCCTCAAACTCCCCGCGGTATTTGCTGCCCGCGATCATACTGCCCAAATCCAGCGAAAGCAGGCGTTTTCCGGTAAGCGTTTCCGGTACCATGCCCGCGGCGATCATCTGCGCAAGCCCTTCGGCCACGGCACTTTTGCCCACGCCGGGTTCGCCGATCAGCACGGGGTTGTTTTTCGTGCGGCGGCTCAAAATTTGAATAATACGTTCAATCTCTTTAGAACGGCCGATTACGGGATCCAATTCGCCGTCTTGGGCGGCCTTGGTTAGGTCGCGGCAATACTTGTCCAGCGCTGTTTCGTTGCTGCCGCCGGGCGCGCGCTTGATATCCATAGAATTTTCAGACTGTTCTTCCATACCGTCGGGTTGAATGTTTTGCAAAGCCTCGGTAAGACGGTTTGCCAGTTCTTCGGTATCCACGTCCAGCTCGCGCAGCAGGCTTACCGCTACACCCTCGCCTTCATGCAGGAGCGCCAGCCATAAATGCTCGGTGCCGACGAACGCGTGTTTAAACTGCTTGCTTTCAACAATACTGCCTTCCAGTATTTTCTTGCTGCGCGGGGTGAGCTCCAACATGCCGCTTACAGGTGCATCACCTTCGCCGACCATATTGCGCACCTTTTCCAGCACGGTATCGTAAGTCACGTTTTCAGGCAGCAGGTTAGCCAACATGGGGCCCGGTTCCTTCAGCAGCCCCAGAAGAATATGTTCGGTGCCTACATAGTGTTGTTTAAGCGCCACGGCAGCCTGTTGTGCGTATGCCACAGCCTGTTGAGCGCGTTGGGTAAAACGTCCGAAAATCGCCATATTAAACCTCCCTGGTGGATAGTTTGGATTGGATAATCACGCACCTTGCCTGGTCCGTGGAAACCAAATCCGAATTGGAATGCTTGAATTTTCTTGCGTGAGCGTCCTGCGCAAGAGCTAAAAGGTCGTCTACAACGCTGAGGGGTACGGAAACAATGCCCATGGTGACGCCCAGGCGCAGGTTACTCCAATGCGCCATAAACTCGGCGTCGTTCATTTGCTTTGCATAGCTCAGGATGCCGAAACTGCGCCAAACACCGTCCGGAAGGTCCAGCCCCTCGCTTAGCGCGCGCTGACGCAGGATGCTTTCCATATCGATCAGCTGCCGACCCACGGCGGTTACGGCCTGGATCAGTTCTTCTTCCGTACGCCCAAGGGTTACCTGGTTGCTCACCTGGTACAGATCGCCCAATGCTTCGCTGCCTTCGCCGTAAATGCCGCGAATGGTGAGGCCGAGCTTGGCAACGGACTGCGTTACATTGCCCATCTGCTTACAGCGCGTAAGCATCGGCAGATGGAGCATCAGTGACGCGCGCATACCGGTGCCGGCGTTGGTGGGGCAGGCGGTAAGATAGCCAAGTTGATTATCAAAGGAGAAATCGCACACTTCGGCTAGCTTTTCCTCGGCGGCGAAAGCCAGTTTAGCGGCCTCCGGCAGAGCCAGGCAATCAAGCATCGCCTGTATACGCAGATGATCTTCCTCGTTGACCAGAACGCTCACGCGCCGGTCGTTGCGGATCAACGCCGCGCCGACTTCGCTGTGGGTCAGCAGATCACGGCTGATCAGGTGCTGCTCCATCAGAGAAAGCTGATCCATCTTATTCATGTCCCGAAGGTTGTAAAGCGAAAATCCCTCGGAATCCGCGCTTATCGACAGCGCTTTTTGCGCGCGTTCTACGCACAATCTGGCGTTATCTGGACGGTTTACGTTGGAAAAAGGCAGGTCGTAGTAGTTTCGCGCAAGCCGCACGCGGCTGGAAACAACGATCTGGTCGCTATTCAGGGTCATTGTGGATGCACCTCCGCGTTTTGTTTCTCGGTCAGTGCGCGGATCTCATCCCGAATGGAGGCTGCCACCTCGAATTTCTCGTCGGATATGGCCTGGTCCATGCGGGTTTTTAAAACCGCCATACATTGTTCAAACGCTCGTTCTTCCCTGCGGTTAGCGGGCACACGGCCCGCGTGCTGGTTACGGCCGTGCACGCGCAGCAACAACGGCTTGAGTTGCTCGGAAAAGGCTTTGTAGCATTGGGTGCAGCCGAGTTTTCCGGTATTGAGAAATTCCTCGTACGTCAGTCCGCACGCATCGCATTTCAGCGTTTGGGTCTTCTTGGGCTCCTTGGATAAAATGCTCGACAGCGACGAAAGAAAGCTGGATATATCGCCTTTTGCAATGCTGGATTCTACTTTATCCATACATTCCTTACAAAGGTGTCGTGTGGTGGTGCCTTCGCCGCTTAAAACGGTGATGACGACGGTTGCCGGGTTCTGATTACATTCTTCACAAAGCATGGGTATGCCCCCTTTCAGGCCTGGGGTAATTTGCTCTTTCGGGCAATCACTAACAACATGGACTTGAGGATTCTGGCGCGCAGCGCGTCCTTAAGTTCGGAAGGAACGGGTAGGGTATAACAGGTTTCGCAAATAGCCGCTTTCATCAAAGCCGACTCATCCCGCGTGATAATGCCTCGTTCCGCCAACTGGGTAATCAGGTGTTCCGATTCCAAAGAGGAAATCGATACGCCTACCCGCTCGTGCAAAAGGTAAATCAACTGTTCGCTGGTATCCTGCTTCATTTGGAAAATACGGATGTACCCGCCGCCCCCGCGGCGGCTCTCGATAATATAGCCGTGATCCGGCGTAAAGCGCGTGGCAAGCACGTAGTTGATCTGCGACGGCGCGCAGTTAAAATACTGCGCAAGCTCGTTGCGCTTCAGTTCCACTTCCTGCTCGTCCTGCGTCAGCATGGTTTTAATAAACTGCTCGATCGCGTCGCTAAGCCGCATAGGAACCCTCCTCTTAGCCAAAGATATTGACCATCTTTGACCATTCCATTTTAGCACCAGTCATCGTAAAAAGCAATGGCGAGGGGGAAAGTTTTACGAGAAATACGAGTAACAAAACGCGACGAAAAAACAGGAAACAGACGCAAACGCCCGCCGTTCACATCAGCGGACGGCGGGCAGAGCTTTAATAAAACGGTTGGGCGCATGGGGGATTACGGCTTATGGCTGCGTGGTTCCCACATCCGTTACATAGCGCAGAAGTCCGCTGAGCAACGGGCTGTTTTGGTCGAGCACCAGGGTTGTTTTATCGCCCAGAGAATCCCGAAGTGCCTGCAGAGAGCGCCAGTAGCTGTAAAACTCCTCGTCTACTCCGTACGCCTTGGCGTAGATTGCCATCGCGGTCGACTCCGCCTCGGCGTGTACCGCGCCGGCTTCGCTGATTGCGTTTGCCTGGATTTGCGCGGCTTCCAGGTCGGTGGTGGAAACCGCTTTGCGGTATTCCTCGTCGCCTTCGCTGCGCAGTTGTTGGGCTACCTTTGCGCGATCCGCCTGCATACGGGCATAGGTGCTTTGAAGGTTCGCTGTAGGCAGGATTGTGCGATGCACCTGGATATCCTTCACCTCGATACCGCGGGGCGCCATATCCTCGTTCACAGTTTGCAGCCCCTTGGCCAATGCGGCGTTGAGCGCGTCCTTATTGCTTACGAAATCCTCGGCGCTCATACGGTTGATGGCCTGCACAATCACAGGGTGGATCAGATTGTCCAGCTGGTTTTCGGCGCTGGTCATGTTGCCAAGTTTCAGGCTGAACAGCGCAGGGTCGGCAATATACCATTGCGCGAAGGTCTGTACATAATACTGCTTCTTTTCGGCAGTGTTGACGACTTCACTGTCGCTGATATAGGTGTACAGCCGAGAGGAGAAGGTTTCCACCTTATCCACGAAAGGCACTTTGAAATACAGGCCGCTGCCAACGCTGATGGCCACGCTGCCTTCGGTGGTCAGCTCGTTTTGAAGAAAATCGGCGTAACGGGCATGAAAATCGTTCCCATTATTAAGAATCATGCGGTTAATGACTCCGAAACGGCTTACCACGCTTTGTTCCGCTTCGCCAACCACGAATACGCTTTGGCTGATAATCACGATCAGCAATATCAGCAGCACGCCAAACCCAATCAATTTACCGCGGTTTCGTTTTACGCCCGCGCTGAACGCGCTGCCCATATCACGGTAGACTTGTTCATTTCCGTTCACTTCGCGTCGCCTCCTTCCAGCACTGCGGCGGAGGTTTCCGCATCGGCCAGCGCACCGCTTAAATCCAGCATCTTCACCACATCGCTGTTCGTGTCTGAAATAACGACACGCCCGCTGTTGCCCAGCACGTCCTGAAGGGTTTCGATCAGAAGCCGGCGGCGCGTGATGGACGGAGCTGCCAGATATTCCTGATAGACTGCTGAAAACACGGCCGTATCGCTTTCGGCCTGGGCGACGGTCGAGGCTTTATAAGCTTCGGCCTTTTTCACCGTTTCGTACGCATCGCTGCGCGCCTTGGGAAGAACCTCGTTTTTATACT
>JADGQP010000129.1 GCA_017881705.1 Christensenellaceae bacterium | reverse complement strand
TGAACGTTGAGCACGCCCAGATCGTACAGCGGCTTGATGGGCGCGTTGCAGGCCAAAAAGTCGAACGGCCGGGGCCCAAAGGTGATGACCTTGAGAGATTTTACGCCCAGCACTACGCGCGAAATAGCGCAAAAATCGTTGAGCATATCGGCAATCTCTTGGGCGTTGCCCACCGGATATTCGGGAATATAGACCTTCAGACCCCTCAGCCCAATGTTGTAGCTGGCGTTGAGCATACCGCAGTATGCGTCTCCGCGGTCGCTTTTTACGGTTTCACGGGTTTCTTCGGCGGCGGCGGCAAACATAACGGGGCCGTTAAATTTCTGCGCCAGGATCGTTTCCGGGCCTTCGGGGCCGAAGTTGCCCAGATATACCAGCAACGCGTTCGCGCCGCCGTCCTGAAGCTCCTTGAGCGCCGGTTCAATGTTCAATTCGTTCTCAATAATCGTTTGAACTTCCAAAATTGGACCGTACTTTTTGGTATAGGCTTTCACCAGTGCTTCACGGCGCGCGCGGGATAGTTTGATCGGGAAACAATCGCGGCTCACGGCCACCACGCCGAGTTTGATTTCGGGAATATTGGGCATGAAAGTTCCTCCTTCGCAATGCTGACTAACCTTTATTTTACCCCAAACGCTTTGGGTGTCAAGTGAAAAAATCACTCCACGGCCCTTTTCGCGGGAATTGTTCGTACAAACGAAGCCCTTTCCCCATTTGCGTCGCCGGTACGATAGCGTACGCGCAAAGCCGCCCGCGGAAATCCGCGGGCGGCTTGCCTGTACTGCGTTATCGATTACCGTGTTATTGAGATACGACACCGCCAACCGCCTGCGCTACGCTTTGCGGAAGATTCGCGTAAACGTTATAAAGCAGCTGCGTATAGTTGCTTTCCAGCTTTTTCACGTACTCGCCCAGCTGCGCGTCGGTCATCTTGAGTACCTGCAGGCTCGTATCCGGTGTTGCCGCGCTAATATCCTTGAACGCGCCGCTGTCGTCCTGCACAACTGTGTTGATCTTCAGCGTCCCTTGCAGCGAAGCATCGGGAGCGGCCTGAATCGCTTCCAGACTGTCGCCGGTAGAAAGGCTGATTGCCGTATCCACCGTGCTGTCGCCCACGACCTGGGTAAACGCGAGTTTGAAAGCGTAAGCCTTCGTTCCGTCGTTAGCGACCCCGCTTAATTCGCCTGTCGGGTTTTTCACGTCCGAATTATCGGCGTTAAGCGCCAGGGTAAGCATGGGCTTGGCGTCCTGACCCAGAAGCGTAAACGCGCCCGTATACTTCCCTTTCAGGTTGTTCATCAGGTTGGCGGTCAGCGTTGCCATCGCCAGATCGTCTTTTTTAACGTTCATCGTGAACGAATAGTTCTTGCCGCTGTCAGTGGTTTTGGTAATGAGTTGCGCGGCAATGTCCATTTTAACGGGCACGCTGGGCGCGGGTGTTGCCGTGGCGCTGTCCGTCGCGCTGACTGCGGTGCTGTCCGTCGCGCTGACCGCGGTGCTGTCCACCGTGGTCATGGTGATTTCGGAGTTGTCAAACGTGCCGGTCATGCCGTATTCCATAGCCACAAAATCATTTTCGCCGTTGGTATAAACCGTAACGGGGATGGTCATGCCGGATTTGGTGATAGCGTCCTTCAGTTTGGTAAGGGATTCCTCCGCCTGCTGCTCTGTCGTCGTGCTGTCCGACGCTTTGAGTTGAGCCAGTAGTTTATCCTTCACAAACTGGGTGTCGTATAGTGCGTTTATATCCTCCGCGGTCAGGGTAATCTCCGTTTTGGTATCGGCCGTGTCGCTGTCGCCCAGCGTAAACGAACCTTTGGTAACGACCTTTTTAGCTTCGATGCCGTTGACCCATGCGGTGAGGGTTGCGTCCGCGCCGATTGCGTCCAGCATTTTCTGCTTCATCTGTTCCGTGGTCATCATCGTGTTGTTGTTTGCGGTCATCATTCCCTTGTTCATGGCGATTTCGCCAAGCGCCCCGCCAATCGCCTCGCTGAACTGCGTAATGGACGCCTCGTTCATGCCGCTGTTTTTAAGCATGCCGGCAATGCCGGTTTGGATGTCGGCCAGGGAGAAGAACAGCGATTGATCGCCAAGTTCTTTGCTGTTAACGTAGAAGCCATCGTCGGTGGCGCGCAGCTGAACCGTCATCATATCCGTGCCGCTAAGCGCAATGGCGAAGGAACCGGTCCGTTCCCCCAGCGACTGGAATTTCAGCGCGAGCGCCGAAAACAGATCGGATACCGCCTGGTCTTTCGCCAATTCCGCGCCCGGCACGAAGGAAACGGTCGTAACGATTTCCTTGCCGTCGTTTTTCGCCTGTTTCAGCAGATCCACTGCCGCGCTTTGCGCCATCGCGCCAAACGGCAACATGAGCGCTACGGTTACGCTAAGCAGCCGAGCAAGCCATTTCTTTTTCATAAGGTTGAAACCTCCTCTAATTCTCTTCAGGTTCTCCCTGATAAGTTAAGTATATCCAAAGCGGTCGGTCGTGTCACACATTTCCAGCCGAAAAGTGATTTTTTACCTTCGAGGTGTCGTTAGGAATGTTCAATGGGGTTTTTCAGCCAAACGGTTTGGTTGACGATCGGGGTATAGCTTTGGATAATCTTCACCACCTTTGCGCTTACGTTTACATCTTCATAATCTGTGGGCATTGCGCGGGGTTCGCCGTTGCGATCCATTGCCAGTGCCAGATCGGCGGCTTGCAGTACGCTGTTTTCAGTGATGCCGCCAATCACCACCGTACCTTTGTCCAGCACTTCCGGTCTTTCGGTGGAGGTGCGAATCAGAACGCCTGTAAAGCCCAGTATAGCGCTTTCTTCGCTGAGCGTGCCGCTGTCGGAAAGTACCATCATACTGTTCATCTGCAGTTGATTGTAGTCCAGAAAGCCCAGCGGCTTTACATTTCGCACCAGCGGATGGAAAACGAAACTGCGGCTTTGAATAAACTTCAGGGAACGCGGATGAGTGCTGTAAATAACCGGTACCTGGTAGGTTTCGGCCACACGGTTGATCGCGTTCATCAACGAGAGAAAGTTTTCCTCCAGGTCGATGTTCTCTTCCCTGTGCGCGGAAACAAGGATGTACTTTCCCTGCTCCAGCCCCATCCGTTCAAGCGCATCGCTGCTGCGTATCTCCGGCAGAGCGTCCATAAGCACCTCGCGCATCGGGGAACCGGTGACAAAGATGGTTTTACCGTCGATGCCTTCATTAAGCAGGTAACGCCGACTATGCTCGGTGTAGGGTAAATGAATATCGCTGATATGATCCACGATTTTCCGGTTGATCATCTCGCTGACGTTCCAATCCCAGCATCGGTTGCCCGCTTCCATATGAAAAACCGGGATTTTCAGGCGTTTGGCGCATATGGCCGAGAGCGCGCTGTTGGTATCTCCTAATACAAGTACGGCGTCCGGCTTTTCCTTTTGCATCACGTGATAACTTTTCGCTAGGATATCGCCCATCGTTTCTCCCAGATCTGTACCTGCCGCATCCAGATAATAATCGGGCTTGCGAAGTTTTAAATCGGTAAAAAAAACGTCGTTGAGTTCTGGCGCATAGTTTTGGCCGGTATGCACCACGATATGCTCAAAATAACGGTCCGCACAGCGCATCACCGCCGAAAGCCGGATAATTTCCGGTCTTGTGCCCAATATCGTCATGAGCTTGAGCTTTTTCACGGCTGGTTCCTCCCGTCGTCTTTTTGCTCGACCGCGAGGTGGTACGTATCCGGCCGCGCAGGTTCGAAGGTCTCGCTGGCCCACATGAGGGTTACCATGTCTGTATCGCCGAGGTTTTCGATATTGTGGGTGTATCCCGGGGGAATCTCCACAACGGTCGGGGTTTCACCGTCTACTCTATAACTAACGATCTCGCCGCCCGTTACCTTCCTCAAGCGGATTACCCCGCTGCCAGCGACCACGATGAATTTTTCATGCTTGGTATCATGCCAGTGCTCACCTTTAACCACGCGCGGTTTTTGAACGTTTACGCTCATTTGCCCGTAGCCGTTCATATGCAGCAGTTCGGTAAACGATCCGCGCGCGTCCGTGTGTGTCTGCGGTTGGTATGAAAATTCTTCCGTCGGCAAAAAACTCAGATAGGTCGCATATAGCTTCCTCGCAAAATCATCATACAGGTTCGGAAGTTCCAGCGTTGTGCGCGCGTTTCGGAAACTCTCCAGCAGCGCAACAATCTGCCCAAGCGTCGCCCTATATTCCGGCAATACGTGAAAGTAACCATTCTCATTCAACGCCAGTCGTCCGTCCAAGGCATTGCAGAATTCCGAAACGATATCGTCAATATAGATCAAACGCATCTCATGGGCCGGGTCGCTCACGGTAACGGGCAGCCCTCGCGCAATTTGATAGCAGAAGGTCGCCACGGCGCTGTTATAATTGGGTCGGCTCCATTTGCCAAACGCGTTGGGCAAGCGATAGGGGTACGTTATCGCGCCGGTTCGCGCCGAATATTCGTACAGCGCTTCTTCCGCGCGGCGTTTGCTTAAGCCATAGGGATTTTCCAGCGTGGCCTGTATGGAACCGCTCAGCAGTACCGGCGGTTTTTTACCCGCCTCCAGCATTTGCAGCAGCGTGCGCGTAAAGTCCGCGTTTCCCGTTTGAAACTCGCTCTCGTTTACAGGCCGGTTTACACCCGCCAGGTGAAACACAAAATCGGCCTGAAGCGTCATCGCTTTCAGCTCATCCGCCGAGGTGTCCACATCGGCTTTCATCAGTCGGTCGCTTCGGCGAAGGAGCGCCTGGCAAAGGTTCGAACCGATGAAGCCGTTTGCACCGGTTACCAACAGGTTCACGCACCGCACCCCCCGTTCGTATAGCACCATCATATCCTATCCCGGTGGACAGGTCAAGCGCAGACACGTTTTCAAGGTCGTTTATCCTTTGCAAAGCCATTTCCCCGCCTCGTCGGCGTTCGGCGCGAAATAAACCTGCCGGCCGCGGTTGCTCTCCAGCATAAAATCACGCAGCGGCTGACTTTTTTCGTTGGAAAAATCGCCGTAGATTGCCAGCCGCATTTGATAATTCACAAATTTCTGCAGCACCTCGCCCAGCAGCCCCGTACGCAGCTTGAAAAAAGCCTCGCTAAACGCTTGCCTGGGGACGGCCATGCAGTCGCAGCCCGTTTGGCAGCGCGCCTGCGCCATACAGTCCAGCGCCGTCTGTGTATCCGTAATCAGCGCACAGTCCGTTTCAACCAACGCATAGTCTTGCCCGTTCAGGGTGTGGAGAGTGATCTGCATCTTCGTGTCGCCGCCTTTTTTGCTGCCTTAACTGTTTCAGTTATATTCCACAGTGCGTTGATATGCCTTGTACGTGGTCGTATACTGCAGTTCACGCTTGGTTTCCACACCGTTTAGATACCACACCTTATAGGTTTCCACGACGTAGCCGGTGCGCGCTTTTATCGTTTCTTCGCTGGTACCCACCGCCATGGAAGTGTTTTGCACATAGTTGACGGATGTGGGCGGGTCGATGGTACGGATGATTTTTGATTCCAGGTCGATCGTCACGCCATCACCCATAGTTTGGCCCCATATTTCCGCAGAACATTTCCGGCTTTTATAGTACATAATCACGAAAACAGGCGTTGTCTGGTTATTTTTAAACTTAAAATCCAGGCTTGGCCAGTTTACCGTAGCGTCCTCGCCTATTTTCACATACGTGCTGGGCCATGCGTGAGGGTTACGGCTTACGATTTCCAGGTTGGCGCGTTCTACGGCGTTAAACAGCGTGGAGCTCACCTGGCACACACCGCCGCCGTAATCGTCCACCAATTCGCCGCCGACAATGGCGCTGGCCATCTGGTAACCCTTGTCGGCGGTTCGTTTGCCGGTAGTTTCGTTGAAGCTGAAAGTTTCACCCGGCAGCAGCACCTTCCCGTTGATGCTCTGACAGGCCAGGTTGATGTTGTTGTTGCGGTTGGATGCACTGGTGGTGTCCGTAGTGAACGCGGAAATCATTTTAAACTGGTTAGCGAGCGCTGCCTTGGTTACGCTCGGCTGGATAATCTGCGGCACAACGTTAATCGTTTCGTTAATGGTTCCGGCGTCCAGCTTTGCGGTCACCTGGGTGAAAAGAGCGTCGCCATCCAACTTTATGCCGGGCTGTTCATCCGTAAAGGTGAATCCGCGGGTGTTAAAGTCGAAAGTCTTAATTGTTGCGTCCACCGGATCGCGGTTGACGTAGGCAACGATCTCGTTGACCTTTGCACGCACAGCGTCGTGATCGTAGGTTATGCTGCTTTTCAGGTACACGTAGTGATGCAGAAGGTTCATAACCGTATCCACGCGTTCCCGAAAGGGCGTGCGGCTGGTGCCCAGGATCTGCGTGGTGTTCGTTCGTCCGATGGCGTAAGCCTGACGTAAAACGGCGTCAATCGTTCGGACCGCGGGAATATTGGTATTGTCGAAGTTCCATGTTTGGTTGCCGATATTCACGGTTAGGGCAAACGCGTTGGTTACCGCGCTGCCGTTGCCGCCCAGCAGCTGTTCCGCTTGCGCGGGCGTATTACCGCCCACATATACGTCATCCACAAATATCCCCTGGTAGATCATATCCTGCTTGAGATAATTGCGGTACTGTTTATAATTGTTGACTGCGTTCGCGTCGTATCGCAGCACTTCGCCGTTTATGAACGCATAGTTATCAAAATCTTTCCAAAAATAGCCCGCCGTTTGGGGCATCATCATCACGCACAGGAAAGTTAAAACCGCCATGCAAATAATCGATACCATCGCATAGGCGATCGGCCTTCCTCGGCCGATGGAGTTGGCTGCCGACTTTGCGCGTTTGTTTCCCGCTGAATAGACTGTCTGCGCGCGCTTTTGCGCATAGGGGTTTTCGCCCTCTGCGCCGTGCCCGCCGGCCGTTTTAGCCCGCTCTGGTTTGATAACCGGTATTTCACTCAGCGGTTCGTTCCAACTTTCCGCCTCATCGAAAATGTAGGATCCATCCCGTTCGGTCGCGCCGAAACGCGCGGGCATTTCCTCGCGGGCCGCTTCATCGTCGCGCTTCCTGGAAGGATTTCCCCTTCCGACTTTTCGCACGCGCGGCGCCTTGCGGGGTGTATACAGCGAAGGATCGTTTACGTCCATATCATCGTTCCACGCCACGCGTTTCACCTCCTAAGCGACATCCTGTTTGCTTAAGCGTCCTCCCTGTGTTTCATTTTAAACGAGAGAACCTCAAGCCCTTCCTCTAAATGCACGTTCACCAGCGTCGCGTCCCCGGGTAATTTCAGGTCGATAGGCGCAAAATTCCAGAAAGCGCGCATACCAAGCCCGCAAAGCTGGTCGGCTACGGCCTGCGCCACGTTTGTTGGCACCGCCAGTGCGATGATATCCATGGGGTGTTCGGCCTTGAAATGCTCGAAGGATGTGATATCGAGCACGGGTACATTCCCGATGCTCGTACCCACTTTTTGGGGGTCCGTGTCAAACAGCGCGACGGTTTGAAAGCCGTTGGCCGGGAATGAATCCGACAGCGCCACCGCGCGGCCGATATTGCCAGCGCCGATAATGGCCACGCGATGTACGGTATCCACGCCCAGTATCTTCCCAATATGCTCGCGCAGTTCGGTAACGCCATACCCGTAGCCCTGTCTGCCGAAGCCTCCAAAACAGTTGATATCCTGCCGTATCTGGGAAGCTGTCAGCTTCATGCGTTCGCCCAGTTCCTGCGAGGAAATCTGCTTTACCCCCTCGGCTTCAAGCTCCTTCAGGTGACGGTAATATCCGGGTAGCCTGCGGATCACAGCCTCCGATACATAACCTGCCATGGATGAGCCTCCCTTTGTATCGGGAAAAGGCGCGCCATGTGCCGCATGCCGCCTCGCCTCATTCCCGTTTCTTTCACTATTATGCAGTATAACATATTGCCGTTTTTTTCACAATATATACGAAAAATCGCCGTCGGTTATGCCGGCGGCGATGCGTTGCCCAAAGGCTTATTTCAGCGTGATCACCACGTGGCGGTTGGGTTCGTCGCCTTCGCTGTGGGTGGAAACGGCTTCGTTAGCCTGCAAAGCGCTGTGTAAAATACGGCGTTCATATGGGTTCATAGGCTCCAGCACCACTTTGCGGCCGGTTTTAATCGCGCGGTTCGCCATGCGGTTTGCCAGTCTGGTAAGGGCTTCCTCCCGTTTGGCGCGGTAGTTTTCGGTGTCGATGGTTACGCGCGTATATTCTTCCTTACCACGGTTAACGTTCAGGCTGGTAAGATACTGCAGCGCGTCCAGCGTTTCCCCTCTGCGGCCAATGAGGATCCCCAGGGTGTCGCCTTGCATGTCCACGCGTACGTTGCCTTCTTCGTCCCGTTTGGCGGCGACGGTAACGTCCACACTCATCATTTGGGTAACGTCTATCAGAAACCTTTGCGCCTTGCCTTCCGGCGTTTCAGGATCGCACATTTCGATGTCGCCCGCGCTTGTCGGCTCGGCAGTCGGCCTTGATTTGTCCGCGATAGGCCTTTCGGCTTTCTTTTCCGCGGTATTTTCGGCTTTCACAGGTTTTTTATCGGCCGAATTCTCGGCTTTCGCGGGTTTCCTGTCGGCTTCCGATTTTGAAGCGGAGGCTCTCTCCGTTTTCGTCGCGGTTTTGGCAGGCCTTACCACTTCGTTTTCAGGTTCGTCAATATCGGATTGCAGGGATAATGTGGAAAGCAGGTCCGAATCTTCGCCGTTATCCTTCACTGTCAAGCGCACGCGTGCGGGCTTGCCGCCCAGCAAGCCGAACAGCCCTTTGGAGCCTTCATCCATAATATCGATGGACACGTCGCCAAGCGATACGCCCAACTTCTCCAGACCTTGCGAAACCGCTTCTTCAATGGTTTTCGCGCTGGATTCTATGCTTTTCATCTCATGCTCTCCTCCCCTGCGTTTTCCGCTGCCAGCCGTAATTTATCCTGTTTGTCGAGAGCTTTATTCATTATGAGGCCCTCAGCCCAGGAAATCAGGTTGGCAGCCACCCAGTAAATAGAGAAACCTGCGTTGTAACTGGAGCAGATATACAGCGAGAATAACGGGAAAAACCATTTCATAAACTTATTCGTGCCCGATCCGGGGTTTCCCTGCGCGTCCGTCGTGGTCGGCGTCATAGGCTGCGTGAGCGTCATCAGGAACTGCGTTACGCTTGCCAAAACGGGCAGAATGAAAAAGCCGTTGTTGTGCGCAAAGATTGTCAGTTTTACAAATAGCAGGTTGACCTCCGGCATTGTGCTCCACGTGAGCATCTCGTTGGCGTAGGCGGCGCTGTTTTGCAGGGCGGCAAAAATCGTCTCGCCGTTGATGGTATCGGCGGTGATTTTCAAATTGGCCAACGCACTGAGCTGGTCAGCGGAAAGGCTCTGGTAAACATTCTTCCATATATCCGCGGTGATCTGCTTAAGGCTGTTCTGGTCGGCGATCATCGTGGCGAAAGGACTGTCTGGCATCCAAAGGTTTTTCACCCAAAGCCAGCTCTCGTTATGCTGCGTACCGGTGGTAATCATATCGATTGCCTGTTTGGCCAGCGCGTTATTGGCCACCATGCGCATGGCTGCGAACATGGCAATCAGAACAGGGAAAGAAATGAGCATCGGCAGGCAGCCGGAGAGCGGGCTGATGTGCTCTTTCTTATACAGCTCGGCTGTTTTCTGGTTGAGTTTCTCTTTATCATTGGCGTACTTTTTTTGCAGTTTGGAAATCTGCGGCTGCAGCATGCTCATGCGGCGCATGCTTTTACGGCTTTTCAGGTCCAGAGGATAAAGAACCAGTTTAATCAGCATGGTAAAAACGACGATGGACCAACCATAGTTGTTCACAACGACGTTGATGCCGCTGAGTATGCCGGCCAGGAAAGTGTTAATCGCATTCATGAGGGCGTTAATTCCTCCTTATTGTTACGTTCGGATCTTCCGGCACGGGGTCGTAACCGCCTTTGCCAAAAGGGTTGCACCGTAAAATGCGCCAGAGTGCCAAGCGGGAACCTTTTAAAACGCCGTAGCGTTCGATCGCCGTCAGGGCGTACTGCGAGCAGGTAGGTTGGAAGCGGCACGAAGGCGGCGTTCGCGGGCTGACGTGCCTGCGATAGTACCGAATACACGCCAAAAGGAACTTTTTCATCGTGTTAGGGGGTTCGCGGCGTTTCGCCGCGGTAGAGCGACATTTTGCTCATCAGCGATCCAAGGCTTAGCTTAAGTTGGGCATAGGTGCGCTGCGCGGCGCAGGGATGGGCAACTACCACGTAAAGGCCGCATTTCATTTCCGGCAGCCACGGCCTAACGCACTCGCGTAAGCGGCGTTTGGTAAGGTTGCGCACCACAGCGCCGCCCACCTTTTTGCTAACGGAAAACCCCACGCGTTGTTGCTGGTTTTTAACGTACAGCAGCGTCAACTCACGGTTGGACGCTTTGAAACCGCGGCGGTACACATAGCTGAACTGACGGTTTCGGCTCAGACGATGTTGTTTCTGCACTGTTCGTTTCCCAACTTTCGCGTCCGGAGTGTAGCCTTAGGCTATGCCTAAATACCGTAAAAGCCCGTACCCACTTCACCCGAAAAACAAGGATAATGGGGCGGGCCATACCGGTTTGTCATGGCTTGCCTAAACACCTTAGGCGCTGAGCACCTTACGGCCGCGACGACGGCGAGCGGCCAACACACGGCGACCGTTTTTGGTAGACATGCGGGCGCGGAAGCCATGCACCTTGCTGCGCTGAATCTTCTTGGGCTGGTAGGTACGAAACATAGCCGAACACTCCTTGTAGTTAGCATTCCTGTATGTCTTGACATGCCCGTATACGGACATGCCGGATACCACAAAACAACTATTATATTATAATGGAGCTCTGGTGCGCTGTCAAGCGCGAATTTACATGGCACTCCCCTTGGAAGAACAAAACACAACTCCGCGCCCTGTCGCGGGCGAACCGTTTATCGTTCGGGTTGCGCCGATGCAATACGAGCGTTATAATATTCAGTAAGCAAGCCCTCCGCCGCCATGAAACGAGAGGAGCCTTTTATGAAAACGGACCCTCCATATACCCTCAGCGTGATTGCCCGAATCCATAATGATTTCCCCACCAAATTCGGCCTGCCCCGCCAAAGCGGGCTGATTGATACGCTCGAATCCACGATCGTGTTTGAACCCGCGTACCGTTCCCCCGCTGCGCTGCGCGGGCTGGAAGGGTACAGCCACCTTTGGTTGATCTGGGGCTTCTCGGCTGCGCGCCGCGAACGCTGGTCGGCAACGGTGCGCCCCCCCAGGCTGGGCGGCAACGAGAAAATGGGCGTATTTGCCACGCGTTCCCCCTATCGGCCCAACCCGATCGGGCTTACGAACGTGAAACTGCTGCGTATCGTTCAAGACGAACAGGCGGGTTCCGTGCTCGTTGTTTCCGGAGCCGACCTGATGGACGGCTCGCCGATATTCGATATCAAACCCTATCTGCCCTACGCGGACAGCGTGCCGCAGGCGCGCGGCGGATTTACCGAGGATTGCGAGCGAACGCCGCTTACCGTGATTTTCCCCGAGCCGCGGCTTAGCAAAGTACCGCAGAATCTTCGCGCTACGCTGACCGCCGTGCTGGCCGCCGATCCGCGCCCCGCGTACCAGGACGATCCCGAGCGTGTTTACGGCTTTGCCTTTTCCCATTTCGATGTGCGCTTCACCGTAGATAACGAGCTGCTG